>CALDPJ010000104.1 GCA_937911795.1 uncultured Flavobacteriales bacterium
CGTTCGCGATGCCCGCGGATTGGCCTCAATGATGTAAACCAGGTCATCTTTAATTGCGAACTGGATGTTGATCAAACCAACCGTGCGCAACTCCCGCGCAATGGTTCGAGTGTGGTCTTCAATCTGCTGAATCACCAGATCGCCCAGATTGTACGGCGGCAACACCGCATACGAATCACCGGAGTGAATACCGGCCGGTTCGATGTGCTGCATGATGCCGATGATGTACACGTCTTCGCCATCGCAAATGGCATCGGCTTCGGCTTCGATCGCGCCTTCGAGGAAATGATCGAGTAGAATTTTATTGTTCGGCATATCGCGCAGTATATCCACCACATGGTGCTCCAGCTCTTCCTGGTTGATCACGATTTTCATCTTCTGTCCGCCAAGCACGTACGACGGTCGCACCAGCAGCGGAAAACCAAGGTCTTTGCTCAGCTCAATGGCTTGTTCGGCGCTCTCCACCACTCCGAATTTCGGGTAAGGAATGTTTTTATTCTTGAGGACATTCGAGAAACTTCCGCGGTCTTCTGCCAAATCGAGTGCTTCGTAACTCGTTCCGAGAATTTTAATGCCGTAGCGCTCCAACTTTTCTGCCAGCTTCAGCGCCGTTTGTCCCCCGAGCTGCACGATCACACCAACCGGATTCTCGTGCAGAATAATGTCATAAATATGCTCCCAGAAAACCGGCTCGAAATAGAGTTTGTCCGAAGTATCAAAATCAGTAGAAACCGTCTCCGGATTGCAGTTGATCATGATCGTTTCATACCCGCATTCTTTCGCGGCCAGAACGCCGTGCACGCAGCAGTAATCGAATTCAATTCCCTGTCCGATTCGGTTGGGACCGGAACCCAACACAATCACCTTCTTTTTGTCCGTCACCACCGATTCATTCTCCTCGTCGAAAGTGGAATAGAAATATGGTGTCTGCGCTTCAAATTCTGCAGCGCAGGTATCAACCAATTTATAAACGCGGTTGATTTTCATCTCCCGGCGTTTGGCGAAAACCTCGCTCTCGAGGCATTTCAGCAGATGCGCCACCTGCCGGTCGGCATAGCCTTTTTGTTTGGCTTCGAACAACAAATCCCGTGGGATATTCCCCAGCGTATAAGAGCCGATGTGTTTCTCCAGCTGAATCAATTCTTCAATCTGCCGCAAAAACCATTTGTCGATCTTCGTTTTTTCGAAAATGGTTTTCATTGGAATTCCCAGCTTAATCGCATCGTAAATGTGGAACAGCCGGTTCCAGCTCGGGTGGCTGAGACTGTGTAGAATCGCATCCTGATCGGTCATTTCTTTGCCGTCGGCACCGAGTCCGTTGCGGTTGATTTCCAGTGACTGACAGGCTTTTTGCAGCGCTTCCTGAAACGTGCGACCGATGGCCATCACCTCTCCCACCGATTTCATCTGCAGACCCAGTTCGCGTTCTGCGCCTTTGAATTTGTTGAAATCCCAGCGCGGAATTTTCACGATCACATAATCGAGTGTGGGTTCGAAAAAAGCCGAAGTGGTTTTGGTAATCTGGTTTTTCAGCTCGTCGAGGTGATAACCAATGGCGAGTTTGGCCGATATTTTCGCGATTGGATAGCCCGTGGCTTTCGATGCAAGCGCCGAGGACCGCGACACCCGCGGGTTAATTTCAATGGCAATAATCTCTTCCTTATCATCCGGACTCACCGCAAACTGCACGTTGCAACCACCTGCAAAATCGCCGATGGCGCGCATCATTTTGATGGCCATGTTGCGCATGCGCTGGTAGGTGGCATCACTGAGCGTCATCGCCGGAGCAACCGTAATCGAGTCACCGGTATGGATGCCCATCGGATCCATGTTCTCGATTGAGCAGATGATGATCACGTTGTCGTTGTCATCGCGCAGCAATTCGAGCTCGTATTCTTTCCAGCCGAGCAGCGCCTTGTCGATCATCACCTCGTGAATGGGTGACAAATGCAGACCGCGGGTAAGCAGCGCGTCAAAATCTTTTTGTTCGTGTACGATGGAAGCGCCTGAGCCACCCAATGTGTAAGAAGCCCGGATACAAAGCGGGAAACCAAATTCCTGCGCCACTTCTTTTCCTTCGAGGAAAGATTTGGCCGTCGCCTGAGGAGCCATCTGCACGCCAATTGACTCCATCAACTTTCGGAATGCCTCGCGGTTTTCGGTGATTTCAATCGCATCAATATCCACACCGATCATTTTCACGTTGTGCTCGTCCCACAGTCCGAGTTCTTCGCATTGGATGCAAAGGTTCAGCGCCGTTTGCCCGCCCATGGTTGGCAGCACCGCATCGATGTCGTGCTTTTTGAGAATCTGCTCGATGGATTCTGGTGTGAGCGGCTTCAGGTAAATGTTATCGGCCGTGAGTTTATCGGTCATGATCGTGGCCGGGTTGGAATTGATGAGCGTAACTTCAATTCCTTCTTCGCGGAGCGAGCGCGAGGCTTGTGATCCGGCATAATCAAATTCGCAGGCCTGGCCAATAACTATTGGACCACTGCCAATAATAAGCACATGCTTGATGCTGTTATCTCTGGGCATAGTAAAAAAGAAGATTTAAAACGGTGAAACTGAAGGAGGCTCCCGTGTGCGGGACGTGGGCTGGAGGGATGTGGTGTCCGATTTCCATCGGGCTGCAAAGTTAGGTTATTTGCGGGATCTGCATGAGTGTTTCGTGGAATTTTTGGCGGAGTTTTGAACAGGATGATGAGATAATTGGATGATGAGATGATTTGATAATGTAGAAATTCCTCTTGCTCAATACTCTTGCTCAAAATTGATTTTGGGCGTGCCCCTGCGGGTCGGGCTATGCAGGGCTTTGGTGCTGCGCACAGCCTGACGGCTCCCTTACTATCCCTCACGCGGGTTAGCAGCTCCGGAATAAGAATTGTGATCGGTTAACGCTTCACCGTTTACTGTTCACAATCTCCTATCTCATCGTTCCTATCTTCTATCTCTTTGTATTCAAATATTTTGGATGGATGGACCAGAGCCTCATCGGTTATGCAATGGATTGTTTTCCCATTCATGCTTCAACAACGAATAACACTCTGAATTTTCATGTTTTCCCGAAACAATATAATCCTCCCTCATAGTACCTTCGTGGGTGAATTTGAAGCGTTCGAGAAGTTTTATAGATGCTGTATTCCATTTTGCTGCCAAAGCTTCAATTCGATGGATGTTCAAAGTATTAAATCCATATTTCAATACTTCCGGCAAAGCTTCAGTCATCAAACCTTTGCCTTTATCTGAATCCCTTCGCAAACTATAAAATAATTCGGCGCGTCTATGGGTTTTATCCCAGGTGTGGAAACCACTTTCTCCTATAATTCTTTGAGTTTCCTTGTCGATTATCAAAAAATAAAACAATGAAATCCGATGCGTTTCCATTCCGCGCTGGTGCATTGACTCCAAATGCTGATAGCCCTCTTCATCAGTGTCGAAAAAAGCCCTTATTCCCTCCTCACTTTTCTCATCAAAAAGCTGATGGATAATTGAAGGAGTAATACTTCTCAGAATTAACCTTTGGGTTTTGAGTTCAGTTTGATTGATCATTGCGCTGCGAAAGTAAGTCATAGTCGGGATTTTACAAGAGCGACTATCGGCTACTCCTGCTCATCATTCGAATGCTGTATGCTTGGAATAAATTATTAGTAGGATCCCAAAACCTTCAATCCCAGAGAGCACAAACTCAATTCCAATCATCCTCAGCCCCGGCCGGATCATAAGTTTTCGAAGAATCAGCAATGAGCCTGTTGAGTTCGGCGAGTTCTTTTTTGGTTAAATCTCTCCACGCGCCGATCGGGATATCGAGTTGGATGTTCATGATGCGCACACGCCGGAGCTCCACGACCCGATAATCGAGGTATTCGCACATCCTTCTGATTTGCCGGTTCAGGCCCTGGGTAAGCAGAATCCGGAACTGGCACACGCCCGTTTTCTCAACCACACACTTTTTCGTTACCGTATCGAGAATGGGTACTCCGGCCGACATTTTCTGGAGAAAATCTTTTGTAACGGGGCGGTTTACGGTAACGATGTACTCTTTATCGTGGTTGTTGCGCGCGCGGAGAATTTTGTTGACGATATCGCCGTCGTTGGTCAGCAGAATCAATCCTTCGCTGGGTTTATCGAGTCGTCCGATCGGAAAAATGCGGCTGGGGTAATTGATGTAGTCGATGATGTTGTTTTTCTCCACCCGCGTATCCGTGGTACAAACAATGCCTACCGGCTTGTTGAAAGCAATGTACACCGGTTTTTCTTCTTTCGCTCCAATCAATTTCCCATTCACGCGTACCTCATCGCCCGGTTTGACTTTGGTTCCCATTTCGGGTACCACTCCGTTGATCGTAATCCGACCAGCTTCTATGAGTTTATCGGCGGCACGACGCGAGCAATAGCCCGCTTCGCTGAGGAATTTGTTGATGCGCGTAGATTCAGTTTCTGACATGGCGCAAAGGTCAGGAATATTATTTAATGGTGTAGTGTCAGTGCGGCCAATGAACTAAATTTTATATACTTTCACCATCTATAATAAAGCATCCGTGCATCCAGTAATTGACCTGATCCTCAACAGAAAAACCGAGGAACTGAAAGAACGCATACTTTGCGGGAAACACGACATAAATGGTTTTATTGATTCAAAACGAACTGCACTATCCTGGGCTGCAGCATGCAATCGTACTGAAATCATACAAATGCTCATAGAGCTTGGCGCTGATGTCAACCAGAACAATGCCGGAGACCTCGGCTATACACCGCTTGAAGAAGCCTGCCGCGAAGGAAAAACCGAGGCGATTAAATTACTGATTGACGCTAAAGCCGACATCGACAAAGGCAACACCATCAACTCCAACCCTTTGATCGGCGCCTGTATCGGCGCCCACACCGAAATTGTAAAGTTGTTATTGGCCAATGGTGCCGACATCAATCACGCTGATAACAGTGGTGAATCGGCGCTGCACTATCTCTGTCGCAGCGCGAAATCATGGGGATCCGCAACCATCACCCAAACGATTAACGGGGTAACTCAAGAACTCGAAAACCCAAGATTCAAGCAACACACAGCGGTTTTTGAAT
Source organism: uncultured Flavobacteriales bacterium (assembly GCA_937911795.1). Lineage (GTDB taxonomy): Bacteria > Bacteroidota > Bacteroidia > Flavobacteriales_D > SKUL01 > SKUL01. The sequence continues at coordinate 5,077 of CALDPJ010000104.1, forward strand.
TGCTCCTCGAACATAATATAATTGTAAACATTGAAAATATATATGGTTATACACCGCTCCACCTGGTGGCAGAAACCGATACGCACGAATGGATACCTTCATTGGTTGCAAAGGGTGCCGATATAAATTATGGAAACCTGAAGGCATATACTCCGTTGCATTGTGCTTGTGACAATGGAAATGTGCAAACTGCCAAAATCCTTATAGAACATGGTGCCGACATCGACGCCGTGGATGTTCACGGAATTACTCCGCTACTGGCTGCTACCAACGTACAAAACGTCGAGCTGGTGCGCTATCTGGTAGCCCGGGGAGCTGAAAAAGACATTCCTGCCAACATCAGTTACGGTAATATCGGTATCGGTGAAGACTGTATCGCTGTAGCCCGGAAAACCGGTAATGAGGAATTGATAGATGCATTGGAATAAGGGTAAATTTTTGGCTTTATCTCCCTCAAAGAAATCTATTTACTCAGACGTGCTTGTTTGCCATACAAGACCAAGGTCAGTGCTTGATAAATTGATAAACTCCGGTCTCTAGTCCGGAATACACATTCACCAGATAAATCCCTTTGCTGAGATTAGATACGTCCATCTTAAATGAATATGCCTGCACTTCGTGTTGCATGACTTCCTTTCCGGTAGCACTATAGACCTCAACCCGATCTATTCCGTCTTTATAATCAATCTGCAACCAATTCACAGCAGGATTCGGGAAAATAAGTAAATCAATTATAGTTCGGTTGGAACTCGAAATACTCAGCATTGGATTCCACTCATAAGCTCCTAAATCAATTATTCCATTGTGTACTCGGCCATTTCCGTCAATATCCAATGGGTTGTCTGGTCCTCCCGGAAAAAGATCGAGGTCTGAGTCAGGATGACCGGCATCAATAGCAGGTGATGTATTCAGTAAATGAAAATTACCAGCAGTAGAGGGAGCAGTAGCCGGTTCTAACTCTTCCAGAAACTGAGGATCCGCATCAATGTTATTGCCAAGGTTCACTCCTATGAAACTATCCCAGTCATCGCTTCCTCCGGAATTGGCTATCAAAGAATTAAGGAAATGTGGAGTATCTGTGCCAAGCTTAAAAACCGATGCGTCTGGGGGACTTGTGCTTCCAAAAGAGCTGTTATTCCACATGATTACATTTTGAAGGACAGGGGTGCCATTGTTCACATACAATGCTCCTCCCATTTCTGCTACGCATTCATTGCCTGTAAAAGTGACATTAGAGATTAAAGGATCGCTCCCTACTGTAACCATAGCCCCCCCGTACTGTCCGGCCTTATTTCCGGCAAAAACCATATTGACCATAGTATGATTGCATCCAGATTTACTGGAAATACCTCCTCCATAAAGTCCCGCTTCGTTTCCTCGAAAAATAACATTACTAAATACCGAAGAAGAATTGAAATCACACCACAAACCTCCTCCAAAATCGGAGGCGAAGTTGTTCATAAAAGTAACATTATGAAACGCTGGTGAGATATAATGTATACTGCCATCGCTATACATACCACCTCCTACCGATGCTTCATTATCAATAAAATCAACGTTTTCTAGCAACGAACTATCTCCTTGAACGAAACGCAATCCACCCCCCGAAGTAATGGCCCTATTTCCGGTGAACACGACATCGTACATATCCACAGAACACACATCCACATTCATTCCACCACCGGAATTTGCTTCATTATTTGAAAATAGCACATCCTGTAGTAAAATGACACATTGATAACAATTCAACCCCCCGCCAACAGACGAATTGGCTGAATTTTCACTAAAGGTGACATTCGAAAGAGTGATGGCAATATTTTGCGCTCCAAGTCCACCACCACCAGTTTCGTTATCACCGTCTATGTGTCCATTGCGAATAGTGATATCGGAAATGTTGACCACGAGTCCCTCAAAAACACCAATAACACATCCAGCACCTTCTTGCCAGGGTAGTTCATTGGCTTGAATAATTGTGCTATCCTGATTTTCACCTGATAATGTAATATTTTTAGTCAAAAGTACATTTTCGGTATAAACACCATTTGCTATATGCACTACTGCCCAATTCTGAACTTCGGCTATTGCATGGTTAATTGTGGCACATGGACTTCCCGGATTCGCGCAGTTATTATCTTCGTCAAAACCTGTGTTGATATTCACATAGACGTCTTGTGAAACAGATATGGTCGAAATACATAAAGCCAGCACTAGCGTTGTACTGAATATTAATACGGCCTGATGATTTGATTTTATGAAATTGTTAAAACCCGAGCACAAATTATCCATCTCGTCAAGGTGTTGAAATAAAAGATATCTAATCGCCAATAAAATTTGCGATAATAATAATTGTTTTTTTTCATTGAATTGCAATAAGATGTTGATTTCCATATCAGTCATTGGATATGTAAGGAAAGTATACCAGCATTAATTATCTCAGTAAGAGTCACTCGACAAATACTTTGATCTTAAAAAGAGGTTAATTACCAGCGAAAGGATTCGCGCGGCAGCGGGGGCTCTCCCGGCAACAGTTTGAGTTTGGAGTATGGAGGAATTTCTCCTTTTCAAGGATGACTTTACTCTTGCTCAATACTCACACTCAAAACTGTTATCCAATCATAAATCAGACTTTTGAATCCTTTTTCTGCGCGAGCGCGGAGAAGCGTTTTCAATCAACTTTTCTTTGTCCATTAAAATATAAATCCCACCGAGGAATATACCGCTGATCAGTCCACCAATGTGCGCTGGGTTGTCATAACCAGCAATAAATCCCATGAGTAAGCCAAAACCTGCATACATCAGCAGAAATGGCAAAATGAAACCCGAAGTGTACTCAGGATAGATACCCGATAAACTAAAAATCAGAATGATTCCAAGCAAGCCAAAAATTGCTCCGGAAGCCCCGATACTCACCACATCAACGTGCCAGTAAATACTTGCTATACTCGCGAGAATTCCACAAATCAAAAAGCTCAATACCAATTTCGCGGGACCAACGACTTTTTCCAGAAATAAACCACTCAATCCCAACCCAACCATGTTGAGGATTAAATGAACCAATCCACCATGGAGGAAAACAGCCGTCAATAGTCGCCAATATTCGCCTTCCAAAACTTCAAGTCTGCGATTTCCACCATAAGCGAGTAGCTCCCGCGCAGGAGGATACATAATACTGATGCCATCAAACATCATTATTACAATCATCAGCGTATTTGCAATTATCAACCATGAAGTCGCTTTGTACGTACCCCCTGGATTCAAAAACAACATCACCTCTTTTATTGGATCATCGCTAAGTGGAATACCCTTTTTAAAATTATTCAGTTCCTTTTTATTGATTTTAGGCACTATAGTCATCATAAAAACCACAAATGCAGAAATACCAAACGACCCGAAAATCCAAAAGAATGAATTTCCAGCCCGGTCTTCAAAGGGTTCGTTTATCGGCACCAGGACAATTTGCTCAGACGGGACAAAGTCAGGAAACCCATCTGTTATCGCATAGACAAAACCATCCCAGTCCTCTGAATTCCGAAGTTGTTCAAAATATTCGACCTTCTGTAAGTCATAAGCTTCAAACTCCTCTAGCGATTGTTCAATGAAACGCTCATATTCTCGGTCTAGACGTTCATCACTCAGCCGATTGCTGAGATTCTCACTATAATCAACTCCATACCAAACGGACTCAGCATTTTCGAATGGACAGGCGAAAAACAGATGAAATCTTAAATTTTCATTGGTTCTTCCTGAAACGATCGATTTCACATAGGGCAGGCTCGCCTCCTGATCTACTATAAATGACCTGATTTTAAAGTACTTTTCGTTCCGTTGGTTCTTGATTTCACCAACTGAATGGATTTTCACCAAATCGAACGAACTTTTTTCCATGTAATATTGGCTTATGAGAAGTGGAATAATTATGGCTGCAACAATTATAAATTGATACAGGAAATAACCATTGTTCCCCTTACCATTTACATCCAGAATCCGGATCCGTCTACGCAACAGAACGTGCACAGCAATAACGACAAATATCAACGGCAATATAATTCCAGTCACCTCATATTTAAAAGGTAAAATGCCCAGTTGGAAATCAAAAATCCACCTAAACACGACGTAGACCACCACGGTTCCGATTGCCGTCATCAGATAGGGAACAAAAACCTCCCGTAGCTTTATGTATTCACTTTCCAACATCTAAGCGACCAAACATATGCATTTCTCAAGAATAGCGCATCTTTTGTACTTTCCACGGGTATATCCATATATCGATCGGGATTG
>CALDPJ010000105.1 GCA_937911795.1 uncultured Flavobacteriales bacterium
GGCTGGAATTGTTTTTCCTTCGGCATCTTTCAATGCTTTTTCGCAAGGTGTGATGGTTCTTTTCACCAGGTCATCCACAAGCTGCTCAAATTTTGCCCGTGTAATATCAATGCTCAGGTGTTTCGGACCCGAATCAGTCGCTGTAATAAATGGAAGGTTTACGTTGGTCTTCTGAGAGCTGGAAAGTTCGATTTTTGCTTTTTCAGATTCTTCATAAAGTCTTTGCATTGCAAGAGCGTCTCCTGAAATATCAATTCCTGATTGTTTTTTGAATTCTGAGACAATCCATTTGATAATCTTTTGGTCGATGTCTTTTCCTCCCAAGTGACTATCTCCACCAGTTGATTTAACTTCGATAACATCATCCCCAACTTCCAAAACAGAAACATCGAGTGTTCCTCCTCCGAAATCAAACACAACAATCTTCTCGTCTTTTTTATTATTAAAACCATACGCAAGTGCAGCTGCTGTCGGTTCGTTGATGATTCTTTTCACATCAAGTCCAGCGATTTTTCCTGCATCTTTTGTAGCTTGTCTTTGTGCATCGTTAAAGTATGCAGGCACAGTAATAACTGCCTCTGAAACAGTGGTTCCCAAATAATCTTCAGCAGTTTTCTTCATTTTCTGAAGAATCATGGCAGAAATCTCCTGCGGAGAATATTTTCTGTCGTCGATCTGAATCCGCGGGCTGTCGTTGTCACCTTTAACCACTTTGTATGGCATACGGCCGATTTCTTTGGCAACTTCAGAAAAGCTGCTTCCCATGAATCGCTTTATAGAGTGAATCGTTTTTTCGGGGTTGGTGATGGCCTGACGCTTGGCAGGATCTCCCACTTTGCGCTCGCCACCTTCTACAAATGCCACGATAGAGGGCGTAGTTCTTTTTCCTTCGCTGTTCGCGATAACTACTGGCTCGTTTCCCTCCATTACAGATACGCACGAGTTGGTAGTTCCTAAGTCAATTCCAATTATTTTACCCATTGTTCAAAATTTTCTGTTGGTGTTCGGCGGTCACAAGTCAATATCCGTACCACGCGCTCAGAAAGGGAGAATGGTGAAATAATGGCATTAATCCCGTGTCACATCACCTGACAGAACGTCAAATTGTCAAAGAAACAGAACAGGAGTGATCAATTACAATCGCACTCAGAACTGATGTCAGGGCAGGGGAACAGACTGCCGGGAGAATCGTCACAAAAACAAAGGTGACCTGTAGTTTCTCCGGTAAAAAGCAGTTCGCGGGTGTTTCCGTTGAAGGGTTTGGAAACGGACAATTTATAACGGCTGGAAAAAAGACCGATGGCGTTTTCACCTTCAATATTGCTGTATTCCGGACGCTCAGTTACTACACCAGTTACGGGGTTGTTTACTGTTATATACCGAGATAAATCGGCACCGGCAGTGAGCATGATAAATTCGGTATCTTCAAGAGTCCGGTAGGAAACTCCATTGCAATCTACATTGTCGGCAATGGTGTTGAAAATACTTTGGGGACTATAATCCATGTTAAATGTTTGTTCTGAACTACCAACGGGAATGGAGTGACTGCCAATCGGAAATTCGAAAGATTTTGCAGCAGAAGTCCCGTCGGTATAATGATCGCGGTAATGAAATATAACTCTTGCTTCGTAGCGCTCTCCCGGAGGAACGCTTTTCATCACCATTTGTTTATTCAGAAAATTATCGCCGTTGGAATTTACGGAGCCCCAGGCAAGAGATGGGAGATTCGGATTAGGGTCAGAGACAGAATAGGTTGACCTAAGGTATGTAGCTTCAGTAGTACCTGTAATTGTCTTTCCATCTACTTTTACGATCACCTTATATTCATCAGGTAATTGATTGTACTGCGAATTGACATCTATCGGATTGCCCTGTGCATCAACATCAAATTCTTCAGTAGTGATGTACACAAGCACATCCTCATCATAAAAAACTCCGGGCTGCCGGTCGGTATAGTGCGGTTCCAGTTCAACAGTCTGGTTTCCAAATTCGATAAAAACTTCCACTTCATCGGGGTGGTACTCGCTGCTATCGTTGATCATTGCAAAATCATAAGCACTTCCGGCACCGAGAAATGACTTATTGACGCGTACTACTTGTGTGTCTGCACTGAGATCAATTAATCCATAAACAGTAGTGTACTTTTCATAAGGCGCATTGAGATCAACCTCGGTTTCACAACCGAACAAAGAAAACACCAGCAAACCCAGGAAGCAATATCTTAAAAGCATAATTTTTATTTGGTGCACGAAGTTAGCGATTTCTACCAACCGCATTTTCGTTTTTTTATCATTGGTAGTGGTTCAAAGGTTGAAAGGACGATTTAAGTGGAGAATGGTAAAAACAGGTTCATTGGATTCGGCTACTTTTGTGGTTCACTTAAAATTAAAATGCATGTCGGTTCACGGAAATGTAAAACGGGTTACTACGCACGTATTGCAGGAAATGAAATTGAAGGGTGAGAAAATCGCAATGCTGACGGCCTACGATTTTTCGATGGCCCGTATTGTTGATGTAGCCGGAGTAGATGTAATTCTGGTCGGTGATTCGGCTTCGAATGTGATGGCTGGTCATGAAACCACATTGCCGATTACACTCGACCAGATGATTTATCATGCCGCTTCGGTGGTGCGTGGCGTTTCACGTGCATTGGTTATTGTTGATCTGCCTTTCGGAAGTTATCAGGGAAATTCCAAAGAAGCACTTTCATCGGCCATTCGCATCATGAAAGAATCCGGAGCACACGGAATAAAAATGGAAGGCGGAGCAGAAATCCGCGAATCAATTGAACGGATTTTATCTGCAGGCATTCCTGTGATGGGACATCTTGGACTCACTCCACAGAGTATCTACAAATTCGGAACCTATGTAGTACGTGCTAAAGAAGAAGCCGAGGCAGAACAATTGCGCGAAGACGCAAAACTGCTCGAAGAAACCGGTTGTTTTTCATTGGTACTTGAAAAGATTCCTGCCGGATTGGCGAAGGAAGTTTCAGAATCGATAACCATTCCGACCATCGGAATCGGCGCCGGATCGGGTACAGACGGTCAGGTGCTGGTGGTACACGATATGCTCGGTATTAACCAGGAATTTCATCCGCGTTTTCTGCGTCGGTACCACAGCCTTTACGAAGAAATGAAAGGAGCCATCGAAAATTATGTTAGCGATGTTCGCAGCGTTGATTTCCCCAACGAAAAAGAGCAGTACTGATGGCTGTACGAACAACAGCTGAAAATCTCCAGGTTATTTATGAAGACAATCATCTGATTGCGGTCAATAAACGCGTGGGAGATATTGTACAGGGCGATAAAACCGGAGATCTGCCGTTGAGCGAGGTCGTTAAAAGATACATCAAAAAAAAGTACAATAAACCCGGTGAAGTGTATTTGGGCGTTTCACACCGGATTGACCGTCCCGTGAGTGGTGTAGTGTTGTTTGCCCGTACCAGTAAAGCGCTTTCCAGGCTCAATGAAATGTTCAGAACGCGCGAAGTGGAGAAAACATATTGGGCAGTCGTGAAAAAAGCACCGCCACAGCCGGAAGGCCGGATGGTGAACTGGCTGTACAGGGTAGAAAAGCAAAATAAATCCTATGTCAGTCCAAAGCAGCGTCCAGACGCAAAAGAAGGCAGGTTGAATTTTAAAATGAGTACGTCCAGTAAAGACTATCACCTGCTGGAGATTGTTCCGGAGACGGGTCGTCATCACCAGATCCGGGTTCAGCTGGCGCACATGGGATGTCCAATTAAAGGTGATTTGAAATATGGTTTTGATCGCTCAAACCCCGATGGCGGGATTCATCTGCACGCCCGGAAACTAATACTGACACACCCGGTTCAGAAAACAAAACTCATGTTGGTTGCACCGGTGCCCGATGAAGTGCTGTGGAATTATTTTGAAAAGAATGCCGATTAAAATCCGGTTCCGAGGCACGAAATAATTGTTAATTTTATTTCGACCAATCTGACCGAATTATGACCACGATGCAACAATGGTTCGATGCCTACGGCGAGAGTCATCAGAATGCTACCAATAAATCACTTCACTGGATTTGCGTACCGCTGATTTTTTTTAGTCTGATCGGCTTATTATCACTGATTCCTCTGGGCGGATTGATGTCTGGAATAGAATCGGGTTGGGTGCCTTACCTGCACATTGGCACGATAATCATTGTACTAGGCCTGTTGTTCTTCATCCGACTTTCTATTCCGATAACAATTGGAATGCTGGTTGTTTCATCATTGGTATTATATGGAGTAAAATGGGTAAATCTGACATTTTCCGGGAATAGCCTATGGATCTATCTGTCCATTTTTGTTGTTGCCTGGATCGGGCAGTTTATTGGTCATAAAATTGAAGGTAAAAAGCCATCGTTCCTGAAGGATATTCAGTTTCTGATGATCGGGCCGGCATGGTTGCTGCATTTCATTTATCGTAAAACCGGAATTCGCTATTAAACTATATCACGAACCTTTCGTCAGCAGCGTATTGATTGGTTAATTTTTGAAGCTTAGTTAAGGTGTTAACGGTAACATTTGTTACCAGCTAACAGGAAGTAAGTTAAAAGCGCTGTCAGAAGAAATTCCGGCAATGCTT
>CALDPJ010000106.1 GCA_937911795.1 uncultured Flavobacteriales bacterium
CGGCTCGCCCGGAGCCACGGACGGGTGAGCCCTGGAGCAGCCCGCGCCCGCGCGGCTCACCGACGGCCTCGAAGCGCGTCGCCCACGACGACGTCTTCTCGCGGATCACCTCGCCCAGCCGCTCCGAGCGGCGCAGCAGGTCGCCCGCCTGGATGGCCTCCAGCTGCGCGAGGGCAGCCGCACAGGCGATGGGATTGCCCAGAAACGTGCTCGTGTGGATCGCCTCGCCTGTCGATACCGGCCACGCCTGCATGACGGTGGGCGAGCCGATCGCGGCACTGATCGGCAGGCTCCCGCTCAGCGCCTTCCCGATCACGAGCAGATCCGGCACCACGTCCTCGTGCTCGCAGGCGAACCAGCGCCCTGTCCGGCCGCAGCCGGTGTATACCTCATCCAGGATCAGCAGGATGTTCTCGCCGTCGCAGCGCTCGCGCAGCCCCGCGAGGAAGCCGGGCGGAGGTACGTGGAGCCCGCCCCGCCCGAGGATCGGCTCGATGAGGATCGCGCCGATCGGGTGCGCGGTGAACTCTGCGTCCCGGATGATGCGATCGAGGGCTTCGAAGACGGCCCTGGAGCCGGCGATCGGGTAGGGCGCGAAGCGCACGCCCTGAAAGACGAATATTTCGTAGAGCGTCAGCTTTATCCAAATGTTGATTTTTACTCGGGCATCATTTACCGCGCGATAGGAATTCCTACCGAAATGTTTACGGTGATGTTTGCCATGGGAAGACTTCCGGGCTGGATTGCCCAGTGGAAAGAAATGATCGAACGTGGCGAGCCGATAGGACGTCCGCGCCAGATTTATGACGGAGCGAACATCCGCGATTTTGTCCCGATGGACAAGCGATAATAAATCTTACCTCACAATATTAAAGTCCGACCTGCAACATGTCGGACTTTTTTGTTTTTATGACGTAAGTTTAAAACGGAAAGAAAAATGGAATGGTCAACGTGGCAAGCAACCAGAATAACAGGTTGAGCCAGGTTCCGACTTTCAGGAAATCAAAAAAGCGGTAATGGCCCGCGGAAAAAACCATGGTATTGGTTTGATAACCGATGGGCGTTGCAAAACTGGCAGAAGCCGAAAACATAACCGCCATTAAAAACGGCAATACACTCAGATCTACTGAAATGGCAGTAGCAATTGCTATGGGTGTCATCAATGCGGCTGCAGCAGTATTAGACATGATCTCGGTAAGCAGTGAGGTCACCAGATACAGGCCCGACAAAACGGCCACCGGTCCCCATATACCCAACGGACTAATAATAGATTCAGCCAGTAGAATATCCAGTCCCGTATTGCTCATGGCTGTTCCAAAGCTCAAGGCTCCGGCCATTAAAAAAACCACTTTCCAGTTGATGGCTTTGTACACTTCGGTCATGTTGATGCACCGGGTTAATACCAAAACTACAACTGCAGCCACTACACCAGCAACAATGTTCAGCGTTCCGGTAGCGGCTAGAATCACCATGATGGCTATCACCGAAATAACTATGGCGAAGGTTCTTCGGTCGAATTCCGTAACATGATCTTCTGATAATAAAATGAATGGCGGATTCTGTGAAGTTTCCAGCTTTTTCAATTCCTGCACGTAATGTTTTTTGACTTCTGCCAGAATTACATCACCGGGTTTCATCTTAACCTCATACAAGTGTTCGTGCAGGATTTCTTCACGGTGACAAATTCCCAGCGGAATAGCGCGGAATCTGCGACGGAAATCCATTTCTTTCAAACTCTTTCCGCTGAACTCGGAGTTGGCCGTAATGACCATTTCAACCAACGCAGAATTGGTTCCTTTAAAATCATTTTCACCGATCAGGATGCCCGTATTTACCGCAATCCTTTCCCGGTCTTTCAGCAATTTGAGCTTTTCAACATTGCACCGCACTTTGAGTATATCCCCCGTTTGCAGCCGAAAATCTCCGGCGGGTACATGCATCACCTCTTTGGAACGGCGCACTTCAATAATATCAATTCCCAACTCCGTTACCATAACGGTATCCATGATCCGTTTTCCTACTGCTGATGCTTGTTCCAGCAATTGAATTTCTGCAATGTAATTCCGGAGATCATAACGTGCGCGAATACTTTGATTTGCATTTCGTTGCGGCAACAGCCGGATTCCGATTACAATCATATAAATGATTCCGGCGGCAAGGAAAAGCAGGCCAAACAATGTAAAGTCAAACATCCCGATCGGAGCATAACCGTGTTTTTCGGCTATTCCACTTACCAGAAGATTGGTGGAAGTTCCTATCAATGTACACATCCCCCCAAAGACAGAGGCAAATGACAATGGAATCAGCATTTTGGTGGGCGACTGACCCGAAGCATGTGCAATTTGCAGAACCACCGGGATGAAAAATGCAACGACCGGAGTATTGTTGATAAAGGCCGAGATGAACGCCACCATCAACATCATGATGATCATTCCGCCCATAAAGTTGTGACGAAACAACCCTGATAATCGCAATGTTACGACCTGCAAAGCACCGGTTTTTAACAGGGCGGCGCTGATGACAAACATAAACGCAACGGTAATGGTAGCAGGATTCGCAAAACCAGCAATACCTTCATCCGGAGTGATCACACCGAAAATGACGAGCGCAATCATAGCCAAAATTGCAACCAGATCGGCCGATAACCAGTCTGTCGCAAACAGTACTATTGCCCCCAGAATAACCAGGATAGCTATGATTGCCATCGCGGTCATCGATTAGCGAACATCAGAAAGATTGAGTGGAATGCATGAAATCTCAATCGAACTACCGTGTATTGCATAAAACCAGATTTAGCGCACCATTATGAACCCGCCAAATATACAATATTGGATGTGTCGGTTCATGCCTTTTACGCTACTACCGCGGGCCGATCGATGGCTCAGGAGTTTTCGAAAGTCTCGATGGTTTTGCGAATGATAGAAATGCATTCCATCAACTGCTCTTCGGTCATCACCAGCGGAGGCGCAAACCGAATAATATTGCCATGGGTAGGTTTTGCCAATAGTCCATTATCGCGAAGCTTCAGGCAAATTTTCCATGCGAGATCGCCTTCCGGAGAATCGTTGATGAGCAGGGCATTCAGCAAACCTTTGCCGCGAACTTTGGTGAGGATATCGAATGAATCAACGAGTTGCTGCATCTCCTCGCGAAACAATTTACCAAGCTTTCTGGCATGTGCAATCAACTTTTCATCCCGAACAACCTCGAGTGCTGCAATGGCAACCCGTGCCGCCAGAGGATTTCCGCCAAAGGTAGAACCGTGCTGACCGGGTTTGATCACCATCATAATTTCATCATCGGCCAGTACTGCTGACACCGGATATACCCCTCCGGAAAGTGCTTTACCAAGAATCAGAATATCGGGACGTGTATAAGTAGCCTGACGCTCACAGCTGTTCTCACACGAGCAATTTCCACAAACTGCCAAAAGACTTCCCGTTCTGGCTATCCCGGTCTGAACCTCATCAGCAATAAAAAGCACATTGCGCGATCTGCACAATTCTGCCGCCTTCCGGATAAATTGTTCCCCGGGAACATTAACGCCAGCTTCGCCTTGAATGGGTTCCACAAGAAAACCTGCTACATTTTCTTCAGACAATGCTTTTTCGAGCGCGTCAAGATCGTTGTACGGAATTCTGATAAAACCAGGCGTAAACGGACCAAAATTCTTGCGGGCATCTTCATCATTCGAAAAAGAAACAATCGTGGTGGTTCGTCCATGGAAATTGTTTTCGCAAACTATGATTTTGGCAGAATTTTCCGGCAAACCTTTCTTTTCGTAGGCCCACTTCCGACACAACTTTATAGCGGTTTCAACGGCTTCTGCACCAGTGTTCATCGGCAACACCTTTTCAAACCCAAAAAATTCTGTCACGAACTTTTCGTATTCTCCGAGCTGGTCGTTATAAAAAGCCCGCGAGGTTAGTGTAAGCTTAGAAGCTTGTTCGGTTAATGCACCAATTATATGCGGATGGCAATGACCTTGATTAACAGCAGAATAAGCCGACAGGAAATCAAAATATTGCTTTCCCTCCACATCCCACACATAAACACCTTCTCCTCTTTCAAGCACAACAGGTAGTGGATGATAATTGTGGGCGCCATATTTATTTTCCAGCTCAATTGCCTTTGTTGCGGCTCCGGAATTTTGAGTCAAAGTGTTCATGGTTTTGAAATTTAATGTGTGAAATACAAGGATATCTTCGCGGAACTCCAGCCTATCCTATCTGAATTCTGAAGGAGCTTTCTCCATCTCTACAAAGATAGAAAATTGGGCGAAGAGCATACTTCAACAGAATAAAATGCTGTTGGACTATGGTGGTTTGGTTAATTTTGCCGGCATGGAAAAACTGCATATCGGACAGCGAATAGAGTTAATCGTTACCGGCTACGCTTTTGGAGGAAAAGGCATTGCGCGTCAGGTCACCGAACTCGGAGAAAAAGTCATTTTTATACAGAATGCTCTGCCCGGTCAGAAAGTGTTGGCCCGTGTGGTAAAAACCAAAAAACGCTATGCCGAATGCAAATTGGTTAAAGTTCTGGAGCGAAGTCCAGAAGAAACAGAAACCCCTTATCAGGATATTTCAGGTGCTCCCTACGCACACTTGCCGGTAGAAGCTCAGAAGCAACTCAAAATGGCTTCGGCTTTGGATCTATACCAACGCATTGGCAAGGTGGCGGATATTGACGCTGTTTTTGATGAATGGATTGACACACCCGCAGCCTGGCACTACCGTAATAAAATGGAATACTCGTTCAGTTCCATCAACAGCGATCCGGAAACCGATCTGGAGTCTGATAAGTTTTCTCTCGGATTTAAACGTCGTGGCTCCTGGTGGGCCGTAGAAAATCTCGATGCCGACAGTGGACTGTTTGATGCCGACTTTGAAAACAAGCTTCATTTACTTCGGGAATACTTCGAATCTACAGGGCTCGAAGCCTGGAACCCCCGTCAACGGAAAGGATATTACAAGAACCTGGTGGTGAGAAAAAGCTTTCATGAAAACCTTTTGTTGCTGAACCTGATAACCGCTGAAGATCCCGATCAGCAATTTGACGACGCCGCATTTGTGAAGGAATGTCTGCAGCTTTTCGGCGAAAGGGTTTGTGGGATTTTTCATTCCATAAACAACAGCACCGGAGATCGTTCAACCATTGAAGATGAGTTCATAGAATCCATTTATGGACGCGAACATCTTACCGAAAAATTACTGGGCCTGAGTTTTGAGATCGGGATTAAGAGCTTTTTTCAACCCAATCCTAAGTGTGCAGAGAAGCTATATTCCAAAGCGCTGGATTATATTTCAGAGTCCGGAGATGTTTCATCCGAAGGTGTTATGCTCGACTTATTCTGCGGTACTGGCACCATTGCTCAATTACTGGCCGAAAAATTTCCTCACCGCAAAGTGGTGGGCGTGGATATTGAACCATCGGCCATTGCAGACGCCCAGATGAATGCAGCGCGAAACAATATTGGTTCCCTGCGCTTTTTTGCAGGAGATGTTGGACAATTTTTGTTTCAGCACCCGGAATTCAATGATGCTATTGATGCTGCGGTGCTCGATCCACCCCGTGGAGGCATTGCTCCGAAAACGCTGCGGAAAATCATACGGCTGAATGCGAAGAAACTCGTATACATTTCCTGCAATCCGGCAACTCAGGCCCGCGACTGCGAAATTCTGGCCGAAGCCGGTTATGTTTTAAAACGACTGTCCCTGGTTGATCAGTTTCCGCACACAGCCCATGTGGAAGCAGTTGCAGAGTTTGTAAAATCATAGGCCGGTCATTTTTTGTTTAGGTAAGCGGATTGTTTATTTTCGCTGTATGCATTTTGATTTTCAGCAGATAGGATAATAACTACAGGTTTCAGACAACCCAAATGGCTGATCATCGTGATATGCTATGAAAACAACCAATCTACTTTCTATGAGGATTTTCATCTTCGCTTTTTTTCTGGCATTTTCTACAACGGCTCTTTCCCAACATCACACTGAGCCCGACAGCACTTTTCTACAGAATATGAGATCATCTTCTTCCAGTCAGGAATGGGACATCTGGATCAATGAAATTGGGGCGGTAAATAATGAAACCATTACCGATGACCACGACGAATTCGAAGATTGGATTGAGATTTACAATTTCGGCGAAGATCCGGTAGACCTTCACTTAGCTTATGTTACTGACAACCCGGAAATTCCCACCAAACATCAGCTCATAGAAAACACTCCGGGAGAACTGATCATACCTCCGGGCGGCTTCCTCTTGTTGTGGGCCGACGATCAGATTGAGCAAGGCGCCACTCACCTGAACTTCTCCCTCTCCGGAAGCGGCGAATATGTTGGGATTTACGAACCAGATGACACCGTGTTAGTCGACGGAATTGAATTTCCGCAACAAATCTCTGATGTCTCTTACGGCCGAAATCCCGAAGGTGGTGACTGGAATTACTTTCCGACTCCGACGCCTGGTGCCGCCAATGACACGGAAGGGCTCTTTGAACTTTTACCCACTCCTGTTTTTTCGAATGACAATGCCTTTTTTGCCGGAGCAGCAGACATTACCATTTCGGTGGATGATCCCGAAGCAGAAATCCGGTTTACGATCAATGGTTCTACACCGACAGAAGAAAGTTCATTGTATACAGAGCCAGTGAACTTTGAAGAAACCACTATGCTCCGCGCACGAGCTTTCAAACCCGATGCACTCCCCAGCCGGATTGCAACCAACACGTTTATCGGAGAAGATGATTTTCAACTGGATGTGGTATCACTCGTTACTGATTCAGCTCACCTCTGGGGAAACGCCGGCATCTATGACAACCGGTTTTCAGGAATCGAAAAACCATTACATATAGAATATTTCAGCGCTGCCGGCGAATTGCAGTTTGAAATTGATGGTGGTGTAAAGATTCACGCACCGGATACCCGTCCCCAGCAGTCTTTGCGATTATTTGCCCGTTCAGAATATGGAGATAAAAGGATTGAACATCAGATTTTTGAGCAAAAGGATGTGCATTGGTTTAAGCGGCTGGTTTTGCGACAGGCCGCAAACGATGGCCAGCAACTTGCGCGGACTCACTTCCGTGATGTTATGGCGCATGAGTTATTTTCTGAAATGGATCCGGACAATATATATTCTGCCTATAAACCCGTACATGTTTATTTGAATGGTGAATACTGGGGAATTTACAATCTGCGCGAGCGGCAGGATCATCACTTTATAGAAAGCAACTATGGCTTTACCGACATCGACTTCCTTGAACGTACTGCCACGACCATCAACACCCGGGATCAACAGGCTGGCGACTGGGTAAATTATGATGCCATGCGCGATTATCTAATGGCCAACGACATGTCTGATCCTGAACATTATGAAGTAATTACCGACTGGATGGATATTCGCAACTATGTGGACTATATGGTGACCGAAATCTGGACAGGAAACAGAGATTGGCTGACCAACAATGTTAAATACTACCGTCCGAGAAATATACCCGAAACCAAATGGAAATGGATTCTTTGGGATACGGAATATGGTATGGGTTGTTATCCGGCCAACGATCATGGCAATCCGAATTTTGATGCTTTGCACATGGCGATGAGCTGGGGTGGCTGGCCGCCGAACTGGGGAGTTCAAAACAGCACTTATATGATGAACAACCTGAAGGACAATCCGGAATTCGTTGATTATTTCATCACACGGCATGCAGATCTACTCAATTCCAAACTGAAACCAGACAACGTTCTCGAAAAGGTGGATGAATTTGTTGATCTGTACGAAGAAGACATGCCGAAGCAGGTAGATCGTTGGGGATATTCCATGAATACCTGGTACAACTCCATTCAATCTCTCAATAACTGGATTGGTCCACGCGCTTCATTTTGCCGGCAACACATCATGAACAAATGGGAACACGCAACTGCCGAGCACATCATCAACCTGAATGTTCAGCCCGAAGGAGCAGGATATATTAAAATCAATACCATATTTACCGACGAGCTGCCCTGGCAAGGATATTATTTTGAAGGCGTACCGGTTGTTTTGACCGCTGTTGCCAATTCGGGTTATGAATTTCAGGAATGGCTCGAAACCGGAATTGACACCAATCAGCTTGAAGTTTGGTTAACCGGCGACTCCACCTTAACAGCACTCTTTGAAGTTTCCGAAATTCTACCCGATCAGATCGTCATCAATGAAATCAATTATAAATCTGCTCCATTTCTGGATTCAGGAGATTGGATTGAATTAACCAACGTTGGAGAAAATATTGTTTCTCTTGCTGACTGGAATTTCAGAGACGGCAACGATGAAAATATTTACACATTTCCTCAGGGAGCAACGCTAGCTCCGGATGAATTCGTGATCCTTTGCAACAGCATTTCATCTTTCTTTCCGGTTTATCCTGCAATGGAAAATGTATACGGACCATTTGACTTTGGATTGAGCAATAACGGCGAGATTCTGAGACTATATAATGCCGACAATGTATTGATGGATCACGTGAATTACGGTATTACAAATCCCTGGCCTGAAACTCCAAACGGGCAGGGAACCACCCTCGAATTGACCGATCCTTCTTATGATAACTCAATACCAGAGAACTGGTTTGCCCGCGAAATCCCGGGTGGTTCTCCCGGCTTTCCGAACACCTATATCACGCATGTTGGTGCACCTTCAGAAATGGATCTTGTAGTATTTCCGAATCCTTCCGATGGCATATTTTTCGTGCACATTTCAGCTCCAACCCTGCCGGTGGATGTGCATATTTTTAATCATCTGGGGCAGATGGTCGATCATCAGGTTTATTCTCAGAACCAATTCAGTTTTTCTTTGGCTGACCAACCCGCCGGGATATATATTGCCCGGTTCAGTTCTGATGAAGGTATCCGAAGCATCCGGCTCATTCGGCAATAATCGTTGACGTAAATAGCCGCCCAAAGCTGAATTTTAAACTATTTTTCCCGAATAATACAGCGATAGCTTTTGTATTCTGAGTATTGGTTGCAATTGAACCTATTTCGACCAGAACTATTCCTGGTGAAAGAGTATTTCTTTTGATATTAATTCATTACAAGCAGAAAACTTATGGTTTACCAGTAAATTACGTATTAATGTAGACCATGTTATTATTGGGAAATCACTTTTCAAATTCCAACGCTTCCTGTGGTTTTTAGGGTGATTAAGGTATTTTAACTTTCACGCGAGAGTTGTATTTCCTACATTTGTATCGTTTTCATAGTAAGGATTAGTTGGTTTGAGTTTAAGCCGTTCCCAAACTGCTTAAACCATTCAAAAGCCCTGTTTCATAGCGGGGCTTTTGTTTTTTATATTCATTTCGAACACCTTATCCTCTCCCTACAACATCTCCCCTGCACCAGGTAATCGCTCTGAGACTTTTTACTTTATCCAAAAAAGTTGCACATAATTTTTTTTGCTGTTCAAACCGTATTGAGTAACTTCAACAGAAGGAGCATCAGATGAAGCTCCTATAGAAACAGAAGGCTTCGCACGCCACTTTTATTACAGGTTTAAACGCAAATCCAATTGGTGCATCGTATATCGATAGCAGGTAGAAAAGCCATTGTATCCGGCGGCAGTTCCGGAATCGGCAGAGCAATTGTTCAGGCCATTCGCTCGGAAGGTGGAATTGTGGTTTATCCTGATCGCGTTCCGCCGGCAGATTCTGACGTTGTAGGTTTTCATCAATGTGATTTAACGAAACCTGACGAAGTATCCTATTTCCACGAGGAGTGTACGCAATCATTCGGGGTTCCGGATATTCTGGTACTCAATGCCGGCCGTGGAATCAGCCAGCGACTGGACGAAGGCGATATGGCCCAATGGGAATATATTTTTCAATTGAATGTCTTTAGTGCACTACGTCTCTTGCACCTTTTTCTTCCGGAAATGAAGAAAAATGGTTTTGCAGATGTTGTATTCATTTCCTCGGTATCCAGCTTTCACCCCTACCAGACAGGTGCTGTATATTCTGCTACCAAAGCAGCACTCGACAATATTTCTGAAGTGCTCAGACTCGAAAACATGCCCGGCATTCGCGTCACCACGATTGCACCTGGTGTAGTACGTTCAGATTTTTTCAGGAACAATATTGATGGCACCAGTGATGTCGATTCTCTGGAGATGGGATATATAGAACCCGAAGAAATTGCAGACGCTGTGATTTATGCCATCACCCGACGAAAAGACATAGCGCTCAATCATATAGTGATCAGACCTACTCAACAAGAAATGTGAAAAAACAATTGAACTATGAAAAAAACAGTCTTAATTACAGGAGGAGCAGGGTTTATAGGCTCACATCTGGCGGATGAATTAATTGCACATGGATATACTGTTCGCGTGCTGGACAATCTGCTGGAGCAGGTGCATGGCAATAGTGGTCGGAAACCTGCATATCTTAACGAAGCAGTCGAATTCATCAACGGAGATGTCCGCGATAAAACCACGTTACACAAGGCACTCCAGGGTGTTGACGTTGTGTATCATTTTGCCGCACGCGTAGGAGTCGGACAATCGATGTATGCCATTCGCGATTACACCGAAGTTAATAATGTAGGTACTGCACAACTTCTCGAATTGCTGATTGAACAGCCGGTCGAAAAACTAATTGTTGCATCAAGCATGAGCGTATATGGTGAAGGGCTTTACCGGAAAACTGACTCGGGCATTATCGAAAATGCCGATCGCAGCACAGATCAGTTAAGGAATGGCATCTGGGAACTCTATGATGAAAATGGTAATATTTTACAACCGGTCCCTACACCGGAGTGGAAATCTCCCCGCCTTGCCTCTGTATATGCGCTGGGTAAATATGATCAGGAACAGCTGTGTCTCATCACCGGAAAAGCATACGGAATTGACACAACGGCTTTACGATTTTTCAATGTCTACGGAACCCGACAGGCGCTTTCAAATCCTTATACCGGCGTACTCGCCATTTTTGCTTCACGCTATCTGAACAACAATCCACCGCGCATTTTTGAAGACGGTCAGCAGCGCCGTGATTTCGTCAGCGTGTACGATGTGGCCAGGGCTTGCCGGCTGGCACTGGAATCGGATAAATCAAACAGTGAGGTTTTTAATATCGGCAGTGGCAACAGTTATACGGTAGCAGATATTGCTGAATTAATGGGACAGGTATTGGGTAAGAACCACCTGCAACCAGAAATCACCGGAGAATACCGGAAAGGAGACATTAGGCATTGCTACGCCGATATCAGCAAATCGCGGCAGATTTTAGGTTTTACTCCTGAAGTGAATTTCATCGACGGACTCACTGAATTGTGTGAGTGGCTCGGCGGACAAACATCAAATGACCATGTGAATAAAGCAAGTTCGGAATTGTTGGCACGAGGTCTGACTATAAAAGGACAAATATTAACCGAAATTGAAAAATCATGAAGCAAAATTCTTTGCGATATAACCCCGCCAATCATCCAACCCTGGGGATTTTGGAATGGTTTCATTTCGAGGAATATGAGCACGTCGAAAAGGCGATTGATCAACTTCGGAAGCTGGGTATTACACACCTGAGAACGGGCTTCTCCTGGGCCGATTATCATCGTCCGGGTGGCGAAGCATGGTTCGATTGGTTGATCCCAAAGCTGGGCAGTTCATTCAACATTTTGCCGTGTTTTTTATACACTCCTCCCTCTATAGGTATTGTTCCTAAAACTTCTTCTCCTCCAAAAGACCCCTATATGTTCGGCTATTTCGTCGGTCAGATGATTGACCGGTATGATGAATATCTGGAATATGTAGAGCTGTGGAATGAACCCAACAACCTGAGTGAATATGATTTTACACTCGATCAGAGTTGGAACATTTTTGTGACCATGATTTCCGACGCCACCAAAAATGCGCACCAACGGGGCAAAAAAGTGCTGCTCGGAGGAATGAGTCCGGTAGATCCCAACTGGATGGAGCACATGCGTGATTGTGGCGTACTGGAAATGGTTGACGCCGTGGGAATACACGGTTTTCCCAATGTTTTTGACTCGCACTGGTGGGGCTGGGATCAGGAAATTGAACGAACAGCCGAAATTCTGCAGAGCTGCGCAAAACCACCGGAACTGTGGATCACGGAGGTGGGATATTCTACCTGGCAATACAACGAACGCCAGCAACTCAAAGAATTTCTGGATGTACTCCATGCTCCCGTGGAACGAGTTTACTGGTACTCGTTGAACGATCTTGGTGAACACTATCCCACTGTAGATGGCTATCACCTTGATGAACGCGAATATTATTTTGGGTTATATCAGAAGAACGGATCGCCGAAATTACTGGCCCGGCTGCTCGAAGAAAAAGGGGTCAGCAATATTTTCAATGATGAATGGATGGCACAACCCTATACTTCTGCGAAATCTATTGAAATCGATGATCAAAAAACGGTTCTTATAACCGGTGGTGCCGGATTTATCGGTACAAATCTCGCGGACAAACTGCTGTCTATGGGGCACCGGGTGGTCGTTCTGGATAACCTGTCACGCGAAGGGGTGATGAAAAACGTACGATGGCTGAAGAAAAAGAAACACCACAACCTCGACATCCAGATTGGTGACATCCGGAATCCTCATCTTGTTAAAGAGGTGGTGCAATCGGTGGATATGGTTTTTCATTTTGCAGCTCAGGTTGCGGTCACAACCAGTCTTGATGATCCCAGAACAGATTTCGACATCAATGTTCAGGGCACGCTCAATATCCTGAATGCCCTGCGGGAAACAAATCCCGATGCTCCGATCATCTTCACTTCCACCAATAAAGTATATGGCGGACTGGACAACCTGGAGCTGACGCAGGAAGAGACCCGGTACGAACCCAGTGATGAACTTATCCGCAAACATGGATTAAACGAATCACTGTCTCTGGATTTTCATAGTCCTTATGGTTGCTCGAAAGGCGCCGCAGATCAATACATCATCGATCATTCCCGGACACTTGGAATTAAATCTGCTGTATTTCGGATGAGTTGTATTTACGGTCCGCATCAGTGTGGCAACGAAGATCAGGGTTGGGTCGCCCATTTCGCTATCAATGCCATACAACAAAAAGAGCTTACCATTTTTGGCGACGGAAAACAGGTCCGCGATATTCTCTTTGTGGAAGATCTGGTAGACGCATTCATTGCAGCGTGGAAGAACATTGACACTATCAGTGGACAAGCTTTCAACATTGGTGGCAGCCCGACAAACAGCGTCAGCCTGTTGCAGGTAATTAATATTCTTGAATCTATTACCGGAAATGAAGTGGTTACCAATAGCGGTGATTGGAGAAAAGGAGATCAGAAATATTACGTCAGCGACATCTCTTCATTTAAAAATGCCACACAGTGGGAACCAAAAGTAGATTGCAGAAAAGGAATAAGTCTGTTGGTTAAATGGCTCTTAAAAAATGTAGATGCGAAAAAAAAACAGAAGCGTGAAAATATCGTGCAAATCCCAATGGCTAATTAAAAATGGAATCAACAACTACCCTTTCCGGAAGTAAAACTCTTCAGCATACGGAAACACAAACAATGGATTCAGCGGTTCTCATTGACCCCGGAAAATTTGAATGGCAGAAAACTGCGGTTCCGGAACCGGAAGATGATGAAGTATTAATCCGAATGGAAGGCTGTGGTTTGTGCGCTTCGAATATTCCCATGTGGGAAGGGCGCGATTGGTTTAATTATCCGATAGAAGCCGGTAGCCCCGGTCATGAAGGGTACGGAATAATAGAAAAAACCGGTGCAAAAGTAACCGGACTTTTTCCCGGTGATCGGGTCGCTGCTCTATCGTATCGTGCCTTTGCAGAGTTTGACGTTGCCAAAGCCGATCAGGTTGTGAAGATTCCGCAAACACTAAGTTCCATTCCTTTTCCCGGTGAACCGCTCGGTTGTGCGATGAATATTTTCAAACGCAGTGATATCCGGAGCGGTCAAACGGTTGCCATCGTCGGAGCCGGATTTCTGGGTTTGCTCCTCGTCCGGTTAGCACAATCTGCAGGTGCCAGGGTGATAGCCGTTTCCAGACGGCCCTATTCATTGGAAATTGCGCGACAACTCGGCGCCGAAATCGTTTTTATGGACGAGCACCAGAAAGTAATTGAAACGGTTCAGCAACTAACGGGCGGCAACTGGTGCGACAGAGTTATAGAGGCAACCGGAAAAGAAAGTGCTCTGAATCTTGCCGCAGAGCTAACACGGATCCGAGGAAAACTCATCATCGCCGGATTTCATCAGGATGGTTTTCGGAATGTAAATATGCAGTTGTGGAATTGGCGTGGAATAGATGTGATCAACGCCCACGAGCGCGATCCGGCAGAATACATCAACGGAATTCGCGCTGCTGTCGACGCCATCGAAAAAGGAATCATCCGCCCTGAAGAACTGTTTACCCACCAATTTCAGAAAGAAGAAATCAATGACGCTTT
>CALDPJ010000107.1 GCA_937911795.1 uncultured Flavobacteriales bacterium
ATAGCATTCTATTTCGCTGATGTGCCTGGTGCTGGTAGCCAGAGAAACCTCGTTTCCGTGATCAATAAGTTTGTCAATAAGATCCTCCAGAAACGTGAAATAGTTGGTGATGGACGGGATGACAAATAAAATCTTCATCGATTCTCGGTTACAGTTCAGTTTATTCAGGTGAAGAGTTGAAGATACTTCTCTTTGTTTGAATTCACCGAATAATTTTGTTCTACGCGCTTTCTTCCCACCATTCCCAGTTTTTCTCTTAGATCAGGATTTTGTAATAATTTTCCCAACCACACAACCCATTGTTCAGGTTCATCCGGCGAAATGAGAATTCCGCTTTTGTTATGTTCCACAATCTCACAATTAGCTCCCACTTCAGAAGCAATTACAGGAATTCCGAGCGACATATACTGCAGGGCTTTGAAACCACATTTTCCACGTTCCCAATCGCTGTTTTTAAGTGGCATAATTCCGATGTCGAATTTCAGCAAATCTTCAATTTCTGTATCTCCGTTCCATGGAATATACCGGTAGCTCACCTCTTCAAATTTCGGATCCTGATTACAAATTACCTGCAGTTCAAAATCGATTTCCTGTTGTACCTGCTTCAACTGATCTTCAACCTGCCTCAACTGGGCAGGGGTAGAGTGGGTGCCGGTCCAACCCACAACGAGTTTACCATTGTCTGAAATTTGCTTGAGCTGGTTGTGGTGGTTTTCGGTGTCGATGGTAGTTGGAATTATAACGACATTTTTATTGTAACGGCGGGCAAAATCAGCAAGAAAATGATTGCCGGTAGAGATGCGGTGGCTCATCCTGCAAATTGCCTTTACTTTCCTGTGAAATTTCAGAAAACGGGCAACGCCTTTGTTTGCTTCCGAATAATTTCGAATCCAGATGGCGTCATCGAAGTCGTAGATGATTTTTTTACCCCACACAGTGGAAATCATAAACTCTAGTACTGGTGGACCTATCGGCAATCCCTCGCGGTGAATAAAAACAAACTCGTATTTATTTAATCCGGCCAGTAGAGCGATGCGTTTGCGAATGCCTTTTAAAAGGCCCCGGGTTTTCTTAACCAGGTGGCCAGGCTGATAAAAAATTTTCCAGACATCATCTGTCCAAAAAGGTCGGTAGTCATATTCAATTCCGGCCGCTGCAAAAGCATCCAGGTATTGTTCAAAACGAAAACGCTGATTGGGTGACTGACGCTTGGGATAAGGAGCCAGAATTAAAACTTTCATTGCACAACCTCCATGTATATCCGATAATAACTTTCCACCCCGTTTTGCAACGAAAAATACTCTTTTGCTCCGGATTTTATTTTATTTCGTTTGGGGCTGATCAATGCCTCCGAATTATTGACGGCCTCTCTAAGTGATTTTTCAGAAGTATCTTCAATGCACAATCCTGCGTCATACTTCTCTACGATTTCCCTGGTATCCCCGACACCTGTATTACACAAAACCGGAATTCCCATGCTCATCAGTTCGCCCTGCTTGGTTGGTGAAGATGCTTTTTTGGAAAACATAGGTTGAATAAAAAATACAGACCAATCGAAAAGCGACATGTATTGGGGTAGTAATTTGCGATGTACCGATTTAACCCGAAGTGCGGTTGAGGGAATTTCCATGAATTCGGCGTTCTGATAAATTGTCTGTGGATGGTCGAAAGTCAGGATTAAAAATACAGCAGACGGAAATTGTTGCCGCAGCAGCTTGAAGTAAAGCAACATATCTTCCAGTAAATACCATGTGCCGGTAGATCCAATATACCCAACTACCGGGTAGCATCCCTCGAGATTGAGCTCTGTTTTCAGATGGTTTATACCGGAATTTTGCACCGTCTCCGGATCAAAAAGGGAAAGATCGGTACAGCACGGAATGACTGCGATTTGGTCGGGTGTAGAAAGCAAGTTCCATTTCAGTATTTCATCTTTGGCTGCGTGTGTTAGCGACACCACGTGATCGGCCTCGACAAGAAATTCTTTCTCCTTCTTTTTGAAAAATTTATAAACGCAGGTATAAATCCAGCTTGACTGCGGCCAGAGGTTTCCATCTACACGTTCATCAGCATAAAAGCCGCGCATATCAAAAATGAAACGAAGACCGGTTTTTT
Source organism: uncultured Flavobacteriales bacterium (assembly GCA_937911795.1). Taxonomy (GTDB): domain Bacteria; phylum Bacteroidota; class Bacteroidia; order Flavobacteriales_D; family SKUL01; genus SKUL01. Next base: position 2,116 of record CALDPJ010000107.1, read on the forward strand.
GTTTCAGCCAGAGTCCTGTTAAACTGGCAATGTAGCTGCGGCAATGAACAACTTGATAATCGTTTTTCCGGTGAAGCGAAAAAGCTTTCTTTTTCATTGACCATACGTCAAAAAGGGTAGAGAATACTGGTGGATTTTTCCTGTACCGAAGTGGGAAATATCCCAGATTATGTTCACTACATACAGCCGTGATTTCTTGCCCAAGGAGTTTAAAGGCGACGGGTTTTTCAAACGAAATTATATCTATTTGTATCCCTTTTGCCGCCAGCCCAATCAGGTATGGCAATATCTGCGATTGTCCAAGTGGGTCGGTTAAACCATCGTATGAAAGATAAAGTACGCGCATGTTATTATGGCCGCTAAGATGAACAATCAATTTGATAACTTTGACCTGTTCATGACATTTTACGACATAATACTGGTCATCTTCTATTTGATATTTGCATATGCCTGTGCATTTTCAATCAGATCATTGAAATCTGAAAATCTGTATTACCGAAAATTTTTAATTAAGGGATTAACCGCTAAGTTTCTGGGAGGAATTTCATTTTCACTCGTTTACACTTACTTCTACACATATGGTGGAGATACTATGGCCTATTATTCAGATGCTGAATTAATTACCCAGTATTTTTTTCGGGATCCTATAACTGCATTGGGTTTTTTAAACGACCC
>CALDPJ010000108.1 GCA_937911795.1 uncultured Flavobacteriales bacterium
ACGTGTCCAGACAGGCATCCATAGCATCTTCCAGTTTTTCGACATGTTTCTGGATGGGTTCGGGAAGGCTTCCTTTATTTTTAATTGCTTTTAAAAATTTTGCTTCGGCTTAAATCTTGCTACTTATACTTGATACTTTCTTACCTTTGAATATCCTTTAACACAACGTTATTATATGAAAGCATACATCTTCCCCGGACAAGGGGCACAATTTCCTGGTATGGGAAAAGATCTTTATGAGTCGAATGAGATTGCAAAAAAGCTATTTGATCAAGCCGATGAACTTTTGAGCTTCCCTATTTCAAGGATTATGTTTGAAGGTTCGGAGGAGGAATTAAAGCAGACCAAAGTTACACAACCCGCCATATTCCTTCATTCCGTTATACTAGCCAAGACCTACCCGGCTTTCAAACCGGATATGGTGGCCGGACATTCTTTAGGGGAATTTTCAGCTTTGGTGGCCAATGGTGTGCTGACTTTTGAGGATGGGCTTAAATTGGTTTATCAAAGGGCATTGGCCATGCAGGAAGCCTGTGAGATCAACCCTTCCTCTATGGCGGCAATACTCGGACTACCGGATGAGAAAGTCGAAGAAATATGTGCTTCTATTGAAGGGGAGATTGTCGTCCCTGCTAATTATAACTGTCCCGGTCAGTTGGTGATTTCGGGTGAGATTCCTGCCGTTGAAAGTGCGTGCGAAAAACTTAAGGAAGCAGGAGCAAGAAGAGCGCTTATGTTGCCGGTCGGCGGGGCTTTCCATTCACCGTTAATGGAACCCGCGCGGAGAGAACTGGAAGCAGCCATTGCCGAGGCAGCGATCGATCAACCGGTTTGCCCGATATACCAGAATGTAAACGCGGCTGCAGCAACCGATCCGGCAACTATAAAAGCCAATCTGATTGCTCAACTCACTGCACCTGTGCGCTGGACGCAGACCATGCAGAATATGTTGGCAGATGGCGCCACCGAAGTGGTGGAGGTCGGCCCGGGCACTGTTTTGCAGGGCTTATTCAAAAAAGTCGACCGATCATTAACGGTAAGTAGCGCTGTAATTTAATAAAACGCATTCTCCGGAACCATGGATTTGATTGAACTGAAAGCTTCAGATAATGGTTCCGCAAGGCATCCATGGGAATGGGCGCGGCTGGCATTCGTGATCCAAAGATTGGAAAGAATCCGCAGGCAACGGGAAGAAAAGGAAGGTTCAGTTAGGATGAATATTTTGGATGTCGGTTGTGGTGATGCATTTGTCGCTTCGGAGCTGGCAGCCCGGTTTCGGGATATTGATGTTGTTGGTTACGATCCGTTTTTTGATGAAGAAGTACTGGAGTTTCTGCAGAAACGCTACGACCATTTACCAAATCTGAAACTCGATGTTAAAATGGAGGCCGTCGATTCAACCAGCACTGTTTCCATCGTAACATTACTCGATGTCATCGAACACATTCCCGATGAAATTGCGGTCCTGAAAGAACTGCGTCAGCACCCGAGGATAACGACTAGTACCGACTTCTTAATTACCGTTCCGGCCTATCAGAAATTGTTTTCAAAGCACGATGTTTTTATGAAGCATTTTCGGCGATACGACCGCGAAATGTTGCATCGCCACCTGAAGGAAGCCGGATTTGAGGTGATTGAATCCAGGTACTTCTTCTTTTCATTGTTGTTGCCAAGGTGGTTGCAGGTGAGTCTGGAAAGAAACAATGGATCGGTGAAAGAAGAGTCCGAAGCAGGAGGCGTGTCGCAATGGAAGCACGGAAAATTTATTTCTCAGATGGTTCTTTTTGGATTAAAGACCGACTGGAAACTCACGGAATTTACCCACCGCCTGGGATTTAAACTTCCGGGCCTTTCACTCTACTGCCTGTGCCGACCTGCTGCCTGATTATTCCGTGTTACAATGAAGCGCAGCGCCTGCCGCTGGAAGCTTTCTATAGTTTTCTGAACAATCAGCACCATTTCCATTGCTTATTTGTGGACGACGGCAGTACAGACAATACCATAGAAATACTGAACACAGCAGCAGCCCGATTCCCCGATAAAATATCGGTTCATCAGTTGGCAAATAATTCCGGAAAAGCTGAAGCAGTGCGTGCAGGGATGTTGCACGCTGGTTCAACCGGTAAATATGATTTAATTGGATTTATCGACGCTGATTTATCGGCGCCGTTACATGTGATGTGCGAACTGTTGGAAGCGTTGGAAAAAGAAAAAAATGTGACAGCTGCCTTTGGCTCGCGGGTAAAAAGATTGGGTGCCAAAGTGGAGCGGAAATTAGTGAGGCATATTCTGGGTCGGATTTTCGCCACATTCGCCACCCAAATATTAAATATTACGGCTTACGATTCTCAATGTGGGGCAAAACTGTTTCGCTCATCATCAGTAGACGAACTTTTCAAAAGGCCCTTCCTGAGTCCCTGGTTTTTTGATCTCGAGATCATACTTCGGGCGGGACAGAACAACATTGTAGAAGTTCCTGTATCCCAATGGAAAGAAGTAGGTAGCAGCAAAATAAAATTTAAGGATTTCATAAAAGCTCCTTTTGAGCTCTTGAAAATCCGGCGACACTACCTCAGCAAAAAGTAATGAATTAATTTTCTTCCGGTTGAGGAAAATCATCCGACACAACCTGGCTAATGTTTCCCAGATAAGTCCAGTTGATCCATGTAGCGTATTTTCTGAAAACACTGTTCACTTGATCAACAGTAGTTTCCAGAACAAGCGGTGTGATGTCCTGGGCGAGTTGCCAGCTTCCTTTTGCTTCGGCATCTCCGAGCACATGAGCCTGAGCATCCACGGTTTCCTGCGCCAGGTAATGATAGGTCAAAAAAGTAAACTTCTTGTTTTCCAGCTCTTCCGAAGTGAAGCCATCGTCTTTCACATTTTCGATGATTTCCATCACTTTGCGAATACTTTTAACCGGACTGGCCGTTGCCACATAAATTCCATTGGAAGGATATAAATGTTCTTCACCGGAAAAAGCAGAAGGTGCGTAGGCAATTTGTTCTTCATGTGTCAACACCTCAATAAACCGATCTGAGAGTAAACTCATCGCCAGGCGATTCGGAATGTCTTCTGCGCTCCAGTGTTCGGGTGCGGGCATCCGGCCTTGAATGTGGTTGATGTCGAGATCGCTGTGTTGAATATTTACGCCAGGACTACGGACTTCGGTTGCTGGAGTTGGCGTTGCTGCAGTTCCGGCAGGTAGCGATCCGAATGCTGATTGTACTTTTTGCTTCAGGTCTTCGGGACTGATGTCGCCCACAACCACCACAAAACAGTTGGCTTTGGTGAGGATCTTTTCATAGTGATTGGTCACATCATCAAGTGTGAGGTCGTAGAGGCTCTCGGTGGTTCCGTTCGGATTTTTTTCGTAATCCGTTCCGCTGTATGTGTAAACCATCGACAACTGATTGATTTCTTTTTCGGGAGCCAGATTTGCTCTTCGGTTTCTCGAATAAATCTCATCGCGAAAATCTTCAAATGCATCTTCGGTCATTGCCGGTTGAGTGAGCGCTTCGGACCATAAATCCCATGATTCATCCCAATACATTTTCAGGGCAGTCATTCCCAAAAATCCATAATCAAAACCCGACTTGCCCGAAAGTCCTATACCGAGCCGGTTGCTTTCATTGTAAAAATCATCTGCTGATTTGTTTTTTGTCCCACCGTATAAAACCATCTCGAATGCCAGTGTTTCCACTCCTTCTTTTTCGAGCGGATAGTTGGCCGTGCCTCCACGGATATACAAGCGCACCGCCACCACTTCATTGGGTACCTGTTTGTGAATGACTTTAAGACCGTCCACATCAAAAGAAGTTGTGTTCTGCTGGCCCGGAAGAATTTCGGGATTCAGCAACAACAGGATTCCGGTCAGGAACAATGAGAAACTTTTCATGTACATTGAATTATTGTGTTTTAAGCGGCGCGAAACTATTCATCCGCAGCATTTCTTTCATTTCGTAGGTCAGTAAAATTCCTGTAACGTTGGGTTGACCTTTGATATACTTATTAACCAATGCAGCAATATCAGCGCGCGTAACGTTCTGAATATTTTTCGTGTAATTAGCAAAGTAATCGATATCGGCAGATGCCCACCAGTAGGAGATGTTGTGTACAATGTCTGAAGCGGTTTCGCGGCTGTAGAGCTCCTGGATGGTAAGCATTCGTTTGGCGGTTTCCAGTTCTTCGTCGGTGAAATAATCCGGATCGGCCAGGCGTGAAAGGTTTGATTCCAGCGCCGCTACTGCGTCTTTGATACCCTGCGCTTTCGGCACCAGGAAAAAGGTAAATGGCGCTGCATATTTTTGGGTGGTATAGCCCACTCCAATCTGATAAGCCAGCCCGGAGGCTACCAGTTCCTGATTCAGCGTAGAGCTGTTCTGGCTCAGCATGTAGGTCAACACATCTGCAGCATAGGTTGATTCAGGATCTGATTGTGTCAATGGTCCTCTGAATCCACTGATGATGATGGGACTTTCAGCATTTTCGTTGACCGTAATGACTCCTTCTGATTGTGTGAGCGGTTCAAAAGCCGGAACAGGATACTGCTCGTGCGGCGATACAGCCGGAGATTTCCAGTCGCCGAACTGTGCTCTGCAAATTCTGAATACTTCTGTATGATCTACATCACCGGAAACAATAATGATGCTGTTGGAGGGAACGTAATATCGACGATGCATCTCTTCCAACTGTTCGGGCGTAGCATTCAGAATAACATTCAGGTCACCGATGGCATTTTTGCGGCTGAAATATTGTCCCCATAATTTGCGGTTGATATCGTTGATCAGAAAATGAACCGGATTACCTTCTGCGCGTTGAAATTCTACATCGATGATGGTTTGCTCACTCTCGATAGATTCATTGGTAAACACCGGGTACTGAACGGCATCGCTCATCAACTCAAGGCCTTCTTCCAATTTAACATTGCTCAGATTGATGAAGTAATTGGCCCGTTCATCACTGGTGGTCGCATTAAAGAGAAGGCCCAACTCCTGAATTTTATTGGTGATGGAATCTTCGGTGGGATATTTTTCATTGGCCTTAAAAAAAAGGTGTTCGAATAAATGAGCGAGACCGTTGTTTTCGGGAGTTTCTGTAAATGAACCGTTCTTTACTGCCAGTTCAATGGTGGCCAGTGGCACCGATGGATCTTCTACCACCAGCACTTCCAAACCATTTTCCTGCTTTTCAAAAAAGAAATTTTCGGGCCAGTTTTCCTGGGCGCTGATTTGATAAACGGTTAAAATGAAGAGGAAGACAAAAGCTGTCAAATATTTCATATCACGTGAATTTCGTTCTAAAGTAAAGGTAATTTTCAAATTCGGGATTTTGGCCGGTTCCGGTTTTACAGCGCATTGTTTTTTTCTTGAATTGTTCAGGCAAAAGATGGTTTATCATCCGGAATATTCGGTTCTTTGCCCTGCAAAATGAAGGCCAAAACTCCACCCACCTATACTTCTCAATTTTGGTTGCTGTGCCTGAGTCTGTTTCTCTTTCTGGGAAGTTTTAATCTGATCATTCCGGAGCTTCCGGCATACCTGCGGGCAATGGGAGGAGAGCAGTACCTCGGCTGGATCATTTCACTTTTTGCACTTACTTCGGCTATTTCACGACCCTTAAGCGGCAAACTCACCGACCGGATTGGTCGGATTCCGGTCATTATTTTTGGTCTGGTAATCAGTGTCATTTGTGGGGTGATGTACACGGTAGTGGCCGGTATTGCCGGATTTTTTCTGGTGCGGTTCATCCATGGTTTCAGTGCGGGATTCGCTCCCACTGGAAACACCAGTTTACTTTCAGACATCATTCCTGCCGGAAAAAGAGGAGAGGCAATGGGCATTGTGGGAATCTCCACGAGTATGGGCATGGCTGTGGGTCCGCCGGTTGGAAGCTTGCTTGCCATGCATTATTCTCACGACGTGATGTTTGTAGTTTCTTCGGTGGCGGCATTGGTTTCTTTGCTCGTGATGTTGGGAATTAAGGAAACCCTTCCGCAGAAGATTCCTTTTAAGTGGAATATGCTGATTATTAAAAAAGAAGAGCTTGTCGACCGCGATGTACTCGTTCCGGCAATTGTTATGTTGCTGACTATTTTCTGTTTTGGCTTGTTGCTGACCATTGTACCGGATTACAGTATTTTTCTCGGTATCCAGAACAAGGGAATATTTTTTACTTATGTTTTGGTCGCTTCGTTATCGGTGCGGCTTTTTGCAGGTAGGGCCAGTGATCGCTATGGACGAAAACAGGTGTTGAAGGTTGGAATTTCCCTTCAGATCATTGCTCTGGTGATGATGGGAATGCTGCCAACAGAATTTTCATTTTTGATTTCGGGGGCAATTTTCGGACTGGGAGCAGGTATAATATCGCCCACACTTTTTGCGTGGACGGCGGATCTGGCAAGAGATCATCAGCGTGGAAAGGCCATGTCCACGCTTTTTTTGGCACTCGAAATAGGCGTGTTTATAGGTGCCCTGACATCGGGCTATTTGTATGCAAATAATCCCGAACGCTTTGCTATTACCTTTTATACCGGTGCCACATTTTCTCTGATGTCGTTGATTTATCTGATCAGATGGTCACCGGATATTCACAAAGTGGAATTTCCGCGTTAAATAGTTCTTATGAATATAGAGTACTAAATTTGTACCACCTGAAAAACCTGCTTATCTTGTCATAAACTCTGCAATTAAAGCAGCTTTTGAAAAATATATTTTTAATTTTTACTAATCACAAGTAAATGGATAAATACATAGAATCAATTCAAGGCTTAATAATTACTTACGGTGCAAGAGTAGTACTGGCCATAGTGGTATTGCTGGTCGGACTTTGGTTGATTGGTAAGGTTGTAAAGACAATGGGCAACGTGATGATCAAGCGCAATGCTGATCCGAGTTTGATTCCGTTTCTGCTGAGTATCACCGGAATTTTGCTGAAGGTGATGCTTGTAGTTTCCGTGGTGGGTATGATCGGTGTAGAAACCACTTCTTTTATTGCCGTATTGGGTGCCGCCGGTCTTGCAATCGGCATGGCATTGTCCGGCACCCTACAGAATTTTGCCGGTGGAGTGATCATTCTCATTCTTAAGCCATTCAGGGTAGGGCATTATATTGAAGCTCAGGGACACTCAGGCACCGTAAGTGAGATTCAGATTTTCAATACATTTTTAAAAACGCCTGACAATAAGACTGTCATTTTACCGAACGGGGCGCTTTCTTCCGGTGCAATGACCAATTATTCGACCGAGCCAACGCGACGTGTAGATCTTACCTTCCGCATCAGTTATACCGATGATATTGATCAGGCCAAGAATATACTGAAGCGTTTGCTGAGCGAGGACGAAAGAGTTCTGCAAAATCCCGCTCCTGTTGTGGTGATTCTAAGTCTCGGTGATAGCTCTGTAAACATTGGGGTACGTCCGTGGGTTAAGTCAGAAGATTATTGGGGATTACTTTGGGATATGCAGGGAAAAGTGAAAAAAGCCTTTGATGCCGAGGGGGTTTCCATTCCGTTTCCTCAAATGGATGTTCATGTTCAGAAATAGTTAACAAAAAAAATATGAAAAACTTATACTTCATTACTGCTGTTCTTCTTTGTTTTACTGCTACAATGCAGGGGCAAGGCCTGTCGGATAAAAAAGATAACCGAAAAGAATCTCTTGGAACATACTCGCTATTTCTGGAGAATAACCGCAACGAGTCGTTCAGATTGTTTCAGGATACAGCTACTGTGGATACCACATGGCAATTCGGAGGATTATTGGGTTTGAATTTCAGTCAATCGGCCTATTTCAATTGGGCAGCCGGAGGTGAGAATTCTATTGCTTATACGGCTTTGCTGAATGCTTTTATGATTTATGCCGAAGGTAATTCACGTTGGGCAACCACCCTCGATCTGGCCTATGGCCAGTCGAGAATTGGCGATGGCGGGGCACTCCGCAAGATCGATGACCGTATTGAATTCAATACCAAATACGGTCAGAAAATGACCGAGACCTTGTTTTTGAGTGCGCTGCTCAATTTCAGAACGCAGTTTGACAGAGGCTTCAATCTACCCAACGATTCTGTTCATGTGTCTGAGTTTATGTCACCGGGCTATCTAACACTCGCTCTTGGTATCGACTATATACCTTCCGATAATTTTTCGCTAATGATATCACCGGCGTCTTCCAAAATGACTTTCGTAATGAATCAGCGCATGGCCGATAACGGAGATTACGGTGTTGATCCGGCCGAATACGATGCGTTTGGAAACAAAATCAGCGATGGTAAAAACTTCCGTTTTGAATTCGGAGCTTCGCTGATGGCGCGATATACCACCGCATTTGCGAATGAAAGCATCCATTTTGCCACCAAGTTGCAGTTGTTTACCAACTACCTCGAGAAGCCTGAAAATATTGATGTCAACTGGGAAGGGTTACTTACCTTTAAAATCAATGACTTCCTGAATGCCAGTATCGCGGCTGAATTGATCTACGACGACGACATTCACATGGTCGAAATTGTTGACGGTGAAGAAAGAATAGGACCACGAACTCAATTCAAAGAAGTGCTCAGCATTGGTTTCGCCTATACCATCCGATAGTTGTTCTTTTCGGAATTGTGCTAAATTTGTTCTGCTTCAACCATTGCCATCATTCGGCGCGTTCGTGGCACGACGATTGGTTAGAGCAGCATGGTTAACTAAAAACTACAACACAACATGAAAAAGCTATTGATAATGATTGCAGCCGTCGGAATGATGGGAACTGCACAGGCGCAAATGACCACTGCAACAGCAGAAAAAACCAAAGTCGAAAGAGCCGAAAGAAAAAGTACTCCGGAAGAGCGCGCCAAATATAAAACAGAGAGAATGACTAAGGAATTGTCTCTGGATGAGCGTCAACAAAAAGTAGTTTATGAGGTGACGCTGGAACAAATGAAAAATATGGAGCGCGTTCGCACCCAAAGAGAAGAAAGTCGCAGTAAAGCAATCGCGACACGAGACAATGCCAATAAGAAAATCGCCGAAGTTCTGAATGAGGAGCAAAGGGCCATTTGGGAAAAGAAAAAAGCAGCGCATCAGGAAAAGCGTGTGGAGCGCCGATCTGAAAGCAGAGAAGGAGCTCAGCGATCAGAAGCCGCACCTACCTCTACCGCAAAGAAAAATTGTTCTAAGGAATGCTCCAAAAGCTGCACAGATAAAAAGAAGTAAGTTTTAAAATATAACACCTAAGCAAAAGAGCAGGCCACTATTCGGCCTGTTTTTTTTTGATATTTACCGAACCATTGCTGCTACATTTGAAGACAAAGGTTTTTCTATTCGTACTCTCTCTTCTGCTGCTCGGTTACCTGATCGGCCCACAGCCGACAACTCCTGTATACATGGTGCAATTGCCAGATGTCCCTGAAAATCCTGCAGAACTTGAACCCTACATTGCACACAAGGAAAAATTGCGGAAACTGAAGCCCGGTACTGCGGCAGAGATTATCTGGTATTCCGATTCACTGAGGCGGAAAACCGAATATTCGATCGTTTATCTGCACGGTTTTTCAGCGTCTCACCACGAAGGGTTTCCGCTTCACCGGAATCTTGCCGAACAGTTTGGCTGCAACCTTTACCTCGCCCGTTTGCATGAACACGGAGTGGATACTTCGGATGCACTGCTGAATTTCACCGCTGCCGGATTTTACCACTCTGCCGTAGAAGCCCTGGCAATCGGTCGGCAGATCGGAGAAAAAGTTGTTTTGCTCAGTACTTCCACCGGCAGCACTGCAGCACTGAAACTGGCAGCCGATTTTCCCGAAAAGGTCCACGCGTTGATCAACCTTTCGCCCAACATCCGGATCAACGACCCCTTTGCGTTTCTGCTCAACAATCCCTGGGGAAAACACATTGCCCGGATCGCAATCGGAGGCGATTACCGCCACATCAACGGAGGTCCGGAGTATGCAAAATACTGGCACGATGAATATCGGATAGAATCGCTTGTTGAGCTGCAGGAACTGATCGAAACAACGATGGTTCCCGAAACTTTTTCGAAGGTTTCGCAGCCCGTTTTTAACGGGTACTATTTCGCCAACGAAGATCAACAGGACCGGGTGGTAAAAGTATCATCCATTCATTGGATGCACGATCTTCTGGCAACACCCGATTCATTAAAAGTAGCGACTGCTTTTCCCGAAGCAGGCAATCATGTGCTGGCATCGCCGATTAAAAGTAAAGATGCCGAAGGTGTTGAAGCCGCCGTTGTGCGGTTTATGGAAGATGTTCTGAAGATGAAAGCTACCCGAACCATCGTCAATCACAACTGAGAATGCTAAATTTGCGGGTAATTCTTTAATCACCTAAAAGCAAGACTTACCCATGCAGAAAATTAAAGTTCAGAATCCGGTAGTGGAAATGGACGGGGATGAAATGACCCGCATTATCTGGACCTTCATCAAAGACAAACTGATCCTTCCGTACCTGGACCTGGATTTAAAGTATTACGACCTCAGCGTCACTTCCCGCGATGAAACCAACGACCAGATCACCATCGACGCGGCCGAAGCCATTAAAAAATACAACGTCGGAATCAAGTGCGCTACCATTACGCCGGACGAAGGCCGGGTAGAGGAGTTCAAGCTGAAGAAGATGTGGCGTTCTCCAAACGGAACGATTCGCAACATTGTCGGCGGAACAGTTTTTCGCGAGCCGATTATCATGAAAAATGTGCCGCGTCTGGTGCCCGGCTGGACAAAACCCATCTGCATCGGTCGTCACGCATTCGGCGATCAGTATAAAGCCACCGACACCGTAATCAAAGGAAAAGGGAAACTCACAATGAGTTTTACGCCCGAAGATGGCGGCGATACTCAAACCTGGGAGGTGTATAATTTCACCGGAGATGGTGTGGCGATGAGTATGTACAACACCGATGAATCGATTTATGGTTTTGCGCGTTCGTGTATGAACCAGGCGCTCGCCAAAAACTGGCCGTTGTACCTCAGTACCAAAAACACGATTCTGAAGGCATACGACGGAAGGTTCAAAGATATTTTCGAAGAAGTCTTTCAAAATGAATTTAAAGCCCGTTTTGATGAAGCCGGCATCACCTATGAGCATCGTTTAATCGACGACATGGTAGCCGCCGCAATGAAGTGGAACGGAGGCTTTGTTTGGGCCTGCAAAAATTACGATGGCGATGTTCAGAGCGACACCGTAGCCCAGGGATTCGGTTCATTGGGATTGATGACTTCAACCTTGGTTACGCCCGATGGAAAAACCATGGAAGCCGAAGCAGCCCACGGAACGGTAACCCGCCATTACCGTCAGCACCAGCAAGGCAACAAAACCTCTACCAATCCCATCGCTTCTATTTTTGCGTGGACCAGAGGATTGGCCTTCCGTGGGAAACTGGACGGGAATCAGCAACTGATAGATTTTTGCCACACGCTCGAACAGGTTTGTATCGATACCATTGAAAGCGGCAAAATGACCAAAGATCTGGCGTTGCTGGTTCATGAAGATAAAATGACCAGCGAGCATTATCTCACCACCGAAGATTTTCTGGCAGCACTCGACACGGAGTTGCAGAACCGCCTGAAATAACGTTCAAACTATATCCATATTGAAAACCTCGCTCTTGTAGCGGGGTTTTTTTGTAATGTATTTTCTGGTATGAACCTTTTGCAATTCAAGATTGGCTAAATCGATAGACTGAAAAATTCAATTACTTTGCTGAGAATGCTTAATTTCAGGCAAAACCAGCTACTATGAAAATATTTTTACCCTTTTTAATTTTATTCATTTCGAGTCAAATGCTGTTTTCACAGGTTTTTGAATACAGTAAGGATCGCGGACACAGCAACCGGATAAACAAAGTCCTCAACCTCGGTGATACCATGTGGGTGGTAGCAGAAAATTATCACATTGGCTCGGTCGGGGAGCGGGGTTCATTCATCAGCGCATTTGATGAAGAAGGCAATCAGCTATGGGAAACTGGAACGGACACTGACTTCATGAACGAAGGTATATTTGATTTAATTCTGACAAACGACGGGCAAATTATTGTGCTCGGATCACACGGAATACCTTGTGATGTTGTGGAGTCAATGCCATTGGTAGTTTCCACATTTTCGCCCGAAGGCGAGTTACTTTCAGAATTTATTCATGACATAGCGATCCACGGTTTCTTCACAGGTATGAGAAGTTGTATGGTAAATGATCAGCTTGTGTTGTCGTCGGTTCAATTGGATCTGGACAGCTGGGATGAAGAATATAAACTGTTTGGTTTTAATGGGGCAGGAGACTCGTTGCTCTGGACAGCGGACTGGTCAGATTCTGAAATTCACGGGTTGGCAAAAGTCAACAATAATACCGCTGTCTTTGCAAACAATCATCTCATTCTTGTTGACGATACAGGAAGTCGAACCGATTCGTTGATGTATGATTCGCCTCCCGTAGATGCAGTCACTTTACCTAATTCTAAACTGTTGTTGTTGTGGCCGGATGGAGTTTATAAGCTGGATAATAACTTGTTACTGGAACAGGTAATTGTAATTGAAGAGGAAGAGTCTGCTTCCGAAATTCTGTTGCAAAACGAATCGGTTTATATCTGGTTCGGCGATGAACTTCGGCGATATTCTTTGGATTTCGAATGGATTGAATCAACAACCTTTGATTTGTTGCCCTATTTTACTGTGACAGACATCGACATCAACATTAACTCTTTGATTTTGGTTGGATTTAAAAGTCATGAGGAGAACCTGGTGAGTAATGGAGGGTTCTATCGTAGTGGTGCAAGCGCTATTTATTCATTATCCAGTGACATTCAAAATTTTAATATGGATGTGGAAATCCGGCATTTTCAGTTGGAGTCGTTTTCAGAAACACAGATCAATGAAAACCCTCCGCTTTTTAATTTTTATGCCGATGTGAGCGGATATCTTGTTAATTCAGGTGATGAAACCGTCACGTCCGTCAATCTCAATTACCTGAGGGATCAGGGAATTTGTGGAATTGATATGCAGCGCCTTGTGCTTACAAATCTCAATTTACTTCCAGGTGATAGTGTTCTTTTTGAGATGAATAATCTGGCAAGAACGCAGGTATATTCTTCATCAGGTTCGGGAACTGTTACGTTTTGTGTTTTCGCCAGTGCTCCTTCTGGTTTGTACGATCGGTACGAGACAAACGATGTGGGTTGTGATCAGTCGGATTTCGGGGTTGGAATCCAAGAAACCACCTCCGGTTTCACATCGGTATATCCGAATCCTGCACGGAATCATGTTGTATTTGAATTTTCTGAACCGATAAAATCCGGTCTGTTACAGATTCACAATAACAACGGCCAGCTGATAGTTGAGAAACGTATTCAGTCTGAAAATTATCGGTTGGATGTTTCTGCAATACCTCCGGGAATCTACCTCGCACGGATTTTTAATGATTCCGGCGTTTCAAAAGCCGTTCGATTTTCAGTGGTAGATTAGTTCAGTTTTTGATCAAGCGTTGAAATCCAAAAAATTAGCAACAAATAGTTGGTTTTTCTCTCACAGAATTTGGTTAAATTCAATCGAATTGACCAGAGATGAAGGAGATAACAATTCTGTTGATTTTTTTAAGTGCTGTACAGACCGCAGCCCAGTCTTTTGAGTACTTCGAAGACGAAGGTTATCGCAATGAGTACAGTGATGTGAAGAATATTGGTGACACCATGTGGGTGGTCACCGGAAATTATCGGGATGAATTTTACACCGGAGGATACATCACCGCCTTCGATACCAACGGCACACAGATCTGGAAATACACGGCCCCGACCGATGTCGAAGTCCGAAGATTCGATAAGGTTGAACAATTACCAAATGGAAATCTTGCCGTGTTCGGAATAGAACAATTCTGCTGCGATTGTCCCACGCCTTTTGCCCAATTGCAATTGTTCACTCCGAATGGAGAGTGGATCGGGAAATACGATTTCGAAGAATATGCTCCAATCATTTCTGACATTGCAGTTTCTGATAGCGCCATTTTGCTGAATGGAAATCACCCTTCCGGATCCCGGTTGTTTGCGGTTGATTTCAATGGCGAATGGTTGTGGTCGATCAATGTGGACATCGATAATTTACACCACGTTATAAAACGGCAATCTGGTTTTGCGGCATTTTTTGATTTCTTCGCGATTCAGATTGATTCCATCGGAAATGTCACGGATACGCTACAGTACGAAACTCCTCCGGTAGATGTAGTATCTAGCGGAGAACAAATTCTCTTACTTTTTGAACATGGGTTGTACCATTTGAATGAGGAAATGGTACCGGAACTAATTTTCACTCCCAATCCATCGGTTGAAGCAAAAGAAGTGATTCCGGCAAACGAAGGATATTTTCTTTGGAATGACAGTCTGCTTTTAAAGTATGACGCAAGCCATCAAATGGAGGATTCAGTGCTGTGCTCTGTGCTTCCTGATTTTGAAATAGCTTGTGTGGCAGTACGACCGGATCATATAGCGTTGGTCGGTTCGCGAAGGTTTGATGATGTACCGCTGGATTATCAGATTTACCGTGGAGCGACGATTCAAAGTATTTCACTTTACGATGAGCCGGACAGCACTTATCCCGATCTGGCCATGAAAAATGTGGCTATGAACAATATGAGCAGCATTATTATC
>CALDPJ010000109.1 GCA_937911795.1 uncultured Flavobacteriales bacterium
ACGCCTGCTCCACGGTCGCGGCCAGGCTCTGCTCGCGCAGGTCGGCGGTGCTGGCACTGCCCTTGCGGTTTTCGAAATAGACCGTGACCGCAATGCCGCGGTCGTGGTTGGCCTCGACGGTCTCGACCTCGCCTACTGTATTTTCGACGCCGATAACCCTGCGGCTTTTGAAATTGTTCAGGCCATAACATTCGCCTATCCTTCTGATTGGAAACTCCGATTAACTGAGGCAGGCGCATGCAGTGCCTTTGAGCTGGTAAAATTAAATACCGACTACAGCAGATATTGTGCAGATCGGGTACGGGAATTTCTGAATACGCGCGGACTTTCTGAACCTGAAATCCTGGCATTTCACGGGCATACGGTTTTTCATCAACCCGAAATCGGCATCACCTGTCAACTCGGATCCCCGGCCGTTCTGGCAACACAATCCGGAATAACTACTGTGGGTGACTTCCGTACCGGAAATGTGAGCCTGGGTGGACAAGGTGCACCTTTGGTTCCGGTTGGTGACGAACATTTATTCGGGAATTATGATGCGCGTTTGAATCTGGGAGGCTTTGGAAACATCAGCTTCGGATCCGCAGATCGATTAATGGCTTTTGACATTTGCCCTGTAAATATGGCGCTGAATGAAATGGCTGAGACTGCAGGAAAGTTATATGACGAAAACGGATCCATGGCAGCGTCGGGCCAGATTAACGATCGGTTGCTGCAGGCTTTGAATTTACTTCCGTTCTACAAGAAAGAACCTCCAAAATCATTGGGAAGAGAATGGTATGAACAACATTTCCGCCCTGTACTTAGCAAATTCGATAGTAGCCCCGAAGACGCGTTGGCAACTTTATGCGAGCACATTGCCATTCAAATTTCTGGTTCGCTGTCAGATCGCTCAGCTGAGAGCATGATCGCTACGGGTGGCGGGGCACACAACAACCATCTCATAAATCGCCTCCGGCATCACTGCACTATTCCAGTACACGTTCCTGAAAAGAATATTGTGGATTTTAAAGAAGCATTGGTTTTTGCCTACCTCGGATGGTTGCGATGGAAGCAGGAAATCAATTGTTTTTCGAGCTACACCGGAAGCAAAAAAGACCATTGTTCCGGCAGTATTCACCTGGCTTAAAAAATGATCAGCAAATTCAGAAATCTAATTTTTGAAAGCAACGGCTCCAGCACATATCTTTTGATATATTTGCCCATTAAATCCAGCGTGAATGAAGGAATTGTTAAAGCGGTTTGAAGACAAAAAGCCTGAGATCGTTTTCGAATGGAGTGATCCTGAAACTGATGCAGAAGGTTGGGTGGTAATAAACTCATTGCGTGGTGGAGCCGCCGGTGGAGGAACCAGGATGCGTGCCGGTCTCGATCGTAGAGAAGTTGAGTCGCTTGCAAAAACCATGGAGGTGAAATTCAGTGTTTCTGGTCCGCCCATCGGTGGAGCAAAATCCGGAATCAATTTCGACCCAAAAGATCCTCGTAAAAATGACGTGCTGAAACGCTGGTACAAAGCCGTCATTCCATTGCTGAAAAATTATTACGGCACCGGAGGAGATATGAATGTGGATGAAATTCATGAAGTCATTCCCATTACAGAAGATTACGGCCTCTGGCATCCGCAGGAAGGCGTTGTAAACGGACATTTTAATCCGCGCGAGAACGAAAAAATTCACAAGATCGGTCAGCTGCGGTTTGGGGTTTCCAAAGTGGTTGAAGATCCATCCTTCACCCCTGCCCCCGACAGAAAATATGTTGTGGCCGATCTGATCACCGGTTTTGGTGTAGCAGAATCGGTAATTCATTATTATGACCTGTATAACAAGAATCTGGAAGGTGCAACGGTAATTATTCAGGGCTGGGGAAATGTGGGCTCTGCGGCGGCATATTATCTTGCCAAACGCGGTTGCAAAGTGGTTGGAATTATTGATCGCAACGGGGGTTTGATGAACCCTGAAGGTTATAGTTACGATCAAATAAAAGAATTATACCTGCAAAAGGTCGGCAACCAACTGGCGTCACCAAACATGGTTGATTTTGAAACGGTCAATAGTCAGATTTGGGATATGGGAGCCGATATCTTCCTTCCATGCGCTGCTTCGCGACTGGTGACCAAAGATCAAAGCGATCGGATGATGGCGGCCGGCACGAAGGTTATTGCCTGCGGAGCGAATGTTCCATTTGCAGATCCCGAAATATTTTACGGAGAAATAGCCGAGCGCTGCGATGCCAGAATAAGTCTGATTCCTGATTTTATTGCCAATTGCGGGATGGCTCGTGTATTCGCGTACTGTATGCAGGAAAAAATAGAACTCTCGGATGCAGCGATTTTTGAAGACACTTCCGAAACCATATACCACGCTCTCAAAAAGGTAAGAGAGCGGAATCCAAAGAATACCCACCTGGCGAGTTCTGCATTTGAAATCGCCCTCGAACAACTCATCTGATAGACAATGGAAATAGCAATGATTGTTGTTTTTGTGCTTGGTTATATAGCCATTGCACTGGAACACCCATTGAAGATTGACAAAGCCGCATCATCCCTGATAGCAGGTATGGTCTGCTGGGCCTTATACGTCTTTACCCAGGCGGATCACCTGTTAGTAGAACAGGGACTCATGCATCATTTGTACGACATCGCCAATATTCTCTTTTTTCTGTTGGGAGCGATGACCATCGTAGAACTGATTGATGCACACGAAGGATTTGCCGTCATTACCCAACGAATTAAAACCACCAACAAAGGGAAATTACTCTGGATTCTCGCCATACTTACTTTTTTCCTGTCTGCGGCACTCGATAACCTGACAACCTCCATTGTCATGGTCTCGTTACTGCGTAAACTCATTGCACACAAACGCACGCGCTGGCTTTTTGCCGGTATCATTGTAATAGCAGCGAACGCAGGTGGTGCATGGTCGCCCATAGGTGACGTCACCACCACTATGCTTTGGATAAAAGGGCAGCTTCCTGAAGTGTCAGTAATCGTAACTCAACTCCTCCTGCCTAGCCTTATAGCCATGATTGTGCCGGTTGCTATCCTTTCCATAAGAATGAAAGGAAATGTAACCCGCCCCCGGAAAAAAGCCAGTATCGATCATTACATTAATCCCTCTACTCCTTTTGAACGCGGACTAGTTTTTAGCCTCGGCTTGAGTGGATTGCTATTTGTGCCGATATTCAAAACCATCACCCATCTGCCTCCGTTCATGGGAATGATGCTTAGCCTTGGCGTGTTATGGGCAGTAACGGAAATCATCCACCGCAATAAAAACAGAGAACAAAAATCACGGCTATCCGTGTTGCATGTACTTCAGAAAATTGACACGGCGTCCGTTTTGTTTTTCCTGGGGATTTTACT
>CALDPJ010000110.1 GCA_937911795.1 uncultured Flavobacteriales bacterium
ATTTCTGTTCACGAATTTCTGGCAACGCACAAAGGAATGAGTGTAGAACAGGCGAAGGGAATGAACGATCAGGTAACGCAGATGGCCGCACAGGAAGGGCTCACCTACAATTTCGATAAATCTGTAGTGGCCAATTCGTTTAATGCGCACCGTTTTTCGCACTATGCAAAAACCCAGGGCAAGCAAGACGAAGCCGAAGAATTACTCTTCCGCGCCTATTTCACCGACGGAAAAAATATCGACGACTACGATACGCTGGTTGAATTGGGTAAAAGCATCGGCCTTGATGCCGGAGCTGTGCGCGAAGCACTGGAAAGCGGAAAATTCGGCGATCAGGTACGTGCTGATATTCAAGAAGCGGGAGCGATCGGTGTGCGCGGTGTTCCTTTTTTTGTGTTCAACCGTAAATATGCGGTTTCGGGCGCCCAGCCGCATGAGGTCTTTGCGGAAACCTTGCAAAAATCTTTTGCAGAATGGCGGAAAGAAAATCCGAAGACGGGTTTAAATATCATTGAAGGCAAAGTGTGCAAACCCGACGGGGAATGTGAATAACGCTAACTTTTCGGGATTTCGATATAAAACGTACTCCCCTCGTTTTCTTTGCTTTTGAACCAGATTTTACCGTTGTGCCATTCCACAATATTTTTGATAATGGACATGCCGAGACCGGTGGATGGTTCGCCTTTTAGTCCGGGTCGTCTGGCTTTTGGAAACCGCTCGAATAGCGTGTCATGATATTTTTCGGGAATCCCGATACCGTTATCAGCCAAAGAGATCATTACCGAATTTTCTCTGTCCTCTAAAGTCAAGGTGATGATTCCTCCATCGTGAGAGAATTTTACGGAATTCGAAATCAGGTTATTGATCACCTGGGAAAATTTAAAAGAATCGATGTTCACGTAAATTTTATCCCGATTTGAATTCAGGATAAATGTTTTAGAAATACTTCGCTCCGACTCTTTATACTGGCTCATAATCTCTTCCATCTGCGTCACCAGATTTACACGCTCGCGCACCATAGCTGTATTTTCTGAAGTCATGAACTCGTGCTTAACGAACTCGCGGATTAGATGAATACTGCGATCGGTAGTTTCTTCAATCATATCCACAATTTCTTTCAGTTTAGGTTGATCTTGCTGTTGAATTTCTTTGCTCAGTAAACCAGCTAAACCCTTGATGTTATTCAACGGACCGGCCAGATCGTGAGAGAGTATTTCCAATATTGCATTCTTCTTTGCTGCAAATTTCTGCAAGTTCATTTCCTGATCTTTCCAGTCTGTGATATCTTCGATTAATCCTGTAATAATCCGCCGGTTTTGTTGCTCATCGTGCACCATCTGAACATTGGCAATCAACCAACGATGGTCGTTGTTGCCACGGGTAATTCTAAATTCGATATCGCCTTTTTTCTCTCCAGCTAAAAGATCCCGGTATACTTTTTTCAGGTATTCCGCATCTTCGGGATGAACGGTTTTAATGAGTCGTTGTGGATCTTCAGACAAATCGCTCACAGTAGTATTCCAAACTTCTTCAAATGCAGGATTAACAAACAGCACTTCGTTTCGATCGGCATCAAAGGCAAAAACTATTTTATCGCTTCGCGTTACCGCATCAGCAATAAATTGAAAGTCAAAAGATGAATAGGGCATACTGAGGTTGGTCGTTAATCTATATTGAGGTTGGTTCAGAGATTACAACAAGCGATCGGTGGAATTGTTCAGTATGAGAATCTCCTCACCGCAAGATTCTAATTAAGGAATGTTTTCCTTTTTATTGGGGCCATCCTGCGGATATCCGTTGGGCATTTGAGGATTTATAGGTTTTGTTCGGGGCTGAGGTGTTCCGTTCTTATTGTGTCGGTTGGTTTCTCCTTTCACTTCAATTTCTACATCCGGGTTCAGATACGAGCCATACTCCACCGAAGGAAAAAGGTGGTTTAACGGAAATGAATGATATTGATCGACTCTCTTATAAATGTATGACCGGTTTAATTTTTTAAGATCATCGAGACCGGCTGCAGTTAATATTGACATTGCACTTTTCACAGCTTCGCGGTGGTAATTATACAACCTTTCAGATTTGTCACTTACTACCAATCCTTTTTGCAAATCTTTACGTTGAGTTGCAATTCCGGCCGGACAGTTGTTTGTATCGCATCGCAGCGCCTGAATACAACCGATGGCGAACATCATGCTGCGCGCTCCGTTGCACGTGTCGGCACCCACACACATGGCTTTTACAATATCGAAACCTGTGACCACTTTTGAACTGGCAATCAACCTGATTTTCTTTTTCAAGCCGTATCCCATCAATGTGTCGCTGACAAAAATCAACGCATCGTTCAGCGGCATTCCCACGCTGTCTGAAAATTCCATCGGTGCAGCACCCGTACCACCCTCTCCTCCGTCTACGGCATCTACAGCGGCTTCGAGCTGTGCGAGGCGGCGGCCGAGGCCCGGGCGGTGTCCGAGGCCGTCACCTCCCTCTCCCTGGCCCATCGCCACGCCACCCTGCGACTGCGTTCCGGAGAGCGCACCCTGCTGGAGCTGGCCGGTACCGACCAGCTGCGGGAGCGGGTCGCGGGGCTGCGGGGCAATGAGGCGGCCGCGACCCTGATTCCCGTGCTCTTTTCGCTGGGCGGCACCGTGGTGCACGGACTCGTGCAGCGACCGGACCAGGTCGCCGGACGCCAGGCGGCCCGGTTCG
>CALDPJ010000111.1 GCA_937911795.1 uncultured Flavobacteriales bacterium
CGTTGGTGAATGGCGCCACCTACAGTTTTGAAGTGCAGGATGGAAATGCCTGCGATGTGGTCGTTGTCTCCGGAAGCAACGTTTGTCCAAACCTCACCTATGCCGGAACGATGAATCAGACTCCCCTTTCGATCTGCGGCAATGGTGAAATTACCGCCATTCACAATGGCAACCACACCGTTGATGGCAACGATGTGCTTCAATTTATTTTACATTCCAACCCAAGTCTGCCGCTCGGAACTGTTTTTGCCGAAAATTCTTCTCCTGTATTTACCTTTCAACCGGGAATGGTGTACGGCCAGACATATTACATCACCGTAGTTGCTGGTAACAACAACGGATCAGGTGAAGTTGACTTCAATGATCGTTGCTTCCAGGCAGCTCTGGGTGTAGAAGTGGTATTCCACGAATACCCGACAGCAGTAGTAGATAACAACGACTTGTTGATTACCTGCCAAAATCTCATTATTACACTTGATGGTACTGGGTCTATCCGGACTACAGGGTCTCTTGAGTTTAGCTGGAGAACAGTGGATGGTAACTTTGTGAATCAGGGCCCTCATACCGGAGCTACCGTAGAGGTAAATGGACCGGGAACTTACTTCCTCGAAGTAACGGACTCTGAGACCGGATGTAGCAACGAAGTATCTGTTACTGTAGAGCGCTCAGCCGATATCCCGAATGCAGTCATCGCACCACCGGAAGAGTTGACTTGCGTCAAGCGCAGAACGCGCCTCGATGCGACAGGCTCTGATATGGGTAGCAATTTTGTGGTAGGGTGGACAGCTTCCAACGGAGGTATCATCGTGAATGGTGCAAATACATATACCCCGGAAGTAGAAGGCACAGGTACTTATACCATGTCACTCGAAAATACGAACAACAATTGCGAAGTGACCCGCTCTGTCGATGTGACAGAAGACGTCACAGCACCTGATGCAAACGCTACACCGGAAGGAACGCTGGACTGCCTGACCGAAGAAATCGATATCTCGGCTTTGGGCTCTTCTGAAGGAGCTAACTTCACATACTCGTGGTCAACAACGAATGGTTTGATCCTGACAGCTAATCCGGATCAGTTTAGAGTGCGGGTTGGTGCAGAAGGAACTTACGAGGGGTTGGTTACAAACACAGCAAATGGATGTACCAATACGGCCACTGTGAATATCACGCAAAATATTACTCCTCCAAATGCAAATGCGGGAACAGGACCAGTTTTAACTTGCGCCGTAACTTCGGTAAATCTTAATGGATCTTCTTCTACACCGGGAACAACCTATTCATGGGCAGGACCCGGAATTGTTTCAGGTGGTACTTCATTGACTCCAACGGTAAATGCCCCTGGAACATATACATTAACAGTAACTAACCCTGCCAATGGCTGTACAAATACGGCTACCGTGAATGT
>CALDPJ010000112.1 GCA_937911795.1 uncultured Flavobacteriales bacterium
AAGCTCATTCCGCTGCCATATTGCAGACTGTTTGGAATAGCCGATATATTCTGCTCAGATGCGACATCTATGTAGGTCTGTCCGGACAGGAGGGAATTACCATTCCAAATAAACAGTACGCACAGCAAAATCAGTCTGGCGGGGCCGGTATCCGTCCATGAAGTAAAATTGATGAAGTGGTAAGCCGTTTTCATTTCAGAAGGATTAGCATCTAAAATATCAGGCTTCAAATAGTTTTCCTGCAGGAAATTGAATCAGGTTACGATTCCTGAACAATATTAAAAAAAAATCTCTCCCGCTTAACAAAACGGGAGAGATAGTTAAAAAAACTTGTTGTTTACTTATTCGATCACAATCAGTTTTTGAGATTGTGTTCCTTCCGCACTTTGGATCTGTACGAAGTACATTCCGGCAGTGTAATTGTTCAAATGAACTTCCTGAATACCAACCGGCAGTTGTTTGAATAACTGTTGGTGAACCATCTGTCCTGAGCTGGAAACAATTCTCAGTTCAGCGTCATGCAGGGCTTTCCCAACATTAAACAACAGAGTTTGTCCACTGGACAACGGGTTTGGATAGAAAGTCAAACCAAGTTGATCGTTTTCAGCAATACCCACACTATTGATATTGATGTCGAAGTAATTCTCGATACTGCCTGGCTCAATTAGGTTTCCGGCCAAATCTCGCGATTGTGAAATCGTAACCGCAATATCTTCGGCAAGAAACTCCTGGTTGGCGACATCATATGCCATTTGATACATGGTGTTATTTAACCAACCGGAAGCACCATTGTTTACCGAAAGAATACTGCTCACATCCATTGGGCCGAACTCAATCTCTGGTGCATCTTCCTGGCTCATGGTTTCATCAAACAATGCAAACAAAGTAAAACCTTCGGTTCCGATGTTGTTTGACGTTACAAGATAGGTGTTTGCAGTAAGCAAGGTAACCTCAGGATTCCGGGTATCGAGGTTGATCCATTCCAACACTTCGTAAGGTTCCTGATCGTTATTTGCGGCATCTTTACCAAATTCAACTTCAACAGAGATGTCCTCCACTTCGATGTTCTCATCAAAAACGTTAAAGGTAGCCGCAAAGGTGAAATCGTCGATCCAGTCACTATCGAATGGAGCGAACTGAACAGAACCTGAAATATCATCAGCAGCGCTTAAAGAAACTACCGGAGATTGAGTCTGAAGCATTGCCTCATCGTACTGAACCACTACTTCGAAAACACCATTGCCTACTTCACTATCAGAAATTACGGTTACCGACGGCGTCATGGATGCAATACCTGGTCTTTGTGTGTCGATCGTAAACAAATCATCTAATTCAATGACAGCAGGAACGTTTCCGGCCAAATCGTAGAAATCCTGCAACACAACATCAATGTT
Source organism: uncultured Flavobacteriales bacterium (assembly GCA_937911795.1). Classification (GTDB taxonomy): domain Bacteria; phylum Bacteroidota; class Bacteroidia; order Flavobacteriales_D; family SKUL01; genus SKUL01. The sequence goes on from CALDPJ010000112.1 coordinate 1,395, forward strand.
CGAGAACTCAACCGGATTGCTCGTCAGGTTGAAGTTCATCATATACGTCTGGCCATCCGGAAGCCACCCGCTGGAAACTGAATTCCACAACAGAGAAACACCCATTGGATCATCACTGGTGAATCCAAAAGAAGGATCTATTTCGGTATTCATATCCTCATCAAATACAAGCGTTATCTCCAACGCGTTGTTCCCGATGGACTGGATGTTCAGTACAGTGTTGTTACCCGGATCAACAAACTCCGGATTTCGGGTATCAATATCGAACTGTTCGATGGCATCATATGCTTCCTGACCGTTTCCGGATTTATCTCTGAGTTCGTCAATTGAAATACCGATAGCAGAAATTTCCTGATTGAAGTCTACTAAGTCAAAAGTAGCCTGGAAATTGAATTCATCCAGCCAACCACTGTTTTCCTGAATGTAAGTTAGCGTTTCGTCTAAATCATCTCCACTGTTAAATGTGATGTTGGGAACCGAAGTGGTGTCGCTTTCTTCATCGAGCTCGATGGTCATAAGCAACCAGCTGTTTTCAGCAAGATCGTCGTTGAGCATCGTTGCATTGTAGCTGACACTCGCAATTTCAGGACGATCGGTATCGATTACCAGCGGACGATCTTCTACGCCAACTGTCTGCAGTCTTCCTTCCATATCGCGCGCATTTTTAACGCGAACAAAAATATCATCCAGTTTTTCGCCTCCATCTTCAAGTGTGTATGTAAATTCATAGACAAATTCACTGGACCAACCTTCTGAGATGTATTCAAGTGAGTTGGCAATTGGGTCGTCGGCAGGGAATTCAATGACAGGAATTACATTCGGATCCATTTCGCGGTCGTATGTAATGCTCAAGGTAACTGTACTTCCAATATCGCTGATGTTAAACACCGGCTGGTTGGCAGTGATGGAGGTTATGTGCGGACGGTCTGCTCCGAACAAAGAGTTGGCAAAATTTACACCGCCTTCGCCCAGTTCCATTCCGAGAAAGCGTCCTTTGATATCATCAATCGGAGGGTGAATTCCACCCCAGATTCGAGATAAGCTGCACTGATCAGAGGCATCGCGATAGGTAGCCCATTGCAGGGTAATATCGGTAGACGGTCCAACTTCAAATTCAAAAAACTCATTCTGTTCAGCAAAAAACTCTCCCATTCCACCCGGAAAGAAAGGATCACCCGTTACACGCTCCAATACTTCTGCAGCTGTACTAGAAAATGTAGAGTGACCGGAAATGTATCCCCCAAAAGGTGGAGAAACGAATTTAGGTCGTTGCCATGGCCACCAGTTTTCACCCAGAATCCAGCCCGCACCAGCATAATCAGAAGGATGCTGCAAAAGTACTGTATCGGCATAGGTAATGTAATCTGGTCCCATCCAGGTGTAAATTTTCACCTTTCCAACGTGTTCGTTGTTCTCGCCTGCCAGCGGATCGCCTTCTTCAACGAGTTCTATATATCCATCCATTAATGGGGCTCCTGCCGGGTGATAACTCGGAAGATCCGGATCAGAAGATTGCCCTTTTCCACACAGATAACGAATGGCCGAAACTGGTCGGATATAGTCGTAATATCCTTTGATACTCCAGCATGAAACGGCAGCATCGTACATAGATCCACCCATGGTGAGATACAACTTAACATCGTATTCCAAATCATCCAGTTCTTCTCCTTCTCCCATCCATTTTCGTTCAAATTCCGGGTGATCCAATACTGCGTCGTTTACAATTTCGTACCAGTGTCCGGGAGGAGTGTATGACTTGGGACCATCGGCCCAAAACTCTGCCAAAACGCGTGCATAATCGCCACGCTTTACCAACTGAGGCTCATAAGGCATTCCTGTCTTTGGATTCAGCGGGCGACCAGAGCCAATGGTGCCTCCGTCTGTTAAATGGTAAAAGTCCGGGAAATCTTCGAACGATTCCGGGTAAAACGGAATATTACCTTTCGCTCCCGGAGAAATGTCCCACATCGTAGGATCATCCGGATCCATGTGCGATTGCCAGATGGACACCATCATAAACGACCATTTATACATGTCGTCCCACTCGGTAGCCGCAGTCGTGTCGAGCAATGGTGGCGCGCCGGGATCATTGTAAATTTTCCAATCAATACCGTCGCGGTTTTTAGTGGTCATATCATCTTCGGTCATCGCAAACGGAACCATCTCACCCCATTCAGCACTCAGGAAGCCTGGAGTAGAGAAAATAGGATTACCTGCCTGGTCAAACTGACCGGTTACACTAATCGGCTGCCACAAGTTCGGATCAATCAATTCAGGATTGCCCGGATTTTGCGGATAAATAATGCCGTTTTGCGGAACGTAATACTGATTTGCATATCCTCCAATTTCGTTGGCACCGTCTGTATAACCATACAACTGCATTTGAGCAGCGATGTAATTTCCCAAAGCGGCCGGACCGTCAGTCAGATAATTGGTAGACTGGTTTTCAATTGGGCTATACCCTTTACTGGCCATCAGGTTATTGATACGAGTAAGAATTTGGCTCTGACCTGGAGCCCCCGCAAACCGATGAAGTATAAACCGGTACATGGCATACGAAATTGCCTCCTCTCTTGCTGCTTTCAGCGCTTCCGGATCATCAGGAATCGGAACACCGTTGAACGGGCTTATGAAGGTACCACGTGTATTTCCCAGCAACCATGGTTGGTGATCGGGAGAGTACGCCGCCCATGCATCATACATCACGACACTGGAGTGATACAAATTTCTGGCGTGGATGGTGGGACGACCAAAATCCACTGTAATTGCGAAGAGCATTTCTTCATTCCATTCACGGGCAATAGACCACTCTTCCTGAGCCTTAACCTCAGAAAAAATAAGCATTGCGGCAAGGGTTGTCATCACCGAACGAAAAAGAATCCGATGTTGCCTGAGTAAAAGTTTTTTCATGATTTTGATTTTGTTGATTAAAAATGGATTAATGAACTGGATTGTGTAAAGACAGAACAATTTTAGAACATTTCGTGGAAACAAACAAACCTTTCGTCGACAGTGAAAGTCATTTTATCTGAGCCGATTATATGTTTTCCGCAGCCACAGCGGGATTGCGAAGGATCATTTTTTTGTCGTGCAGCCGACATTTTTTTCAACAGGAAGAAATTTTCAGCAGCATTTGAATACATTTTTGAAGACATTAATCTGCTGACTACACTTTTTTACCTTTGTCGCTGGATAAAACATGGATAATGAATAACGATTACAATATAGGAGGCTGGCTTGACGAATGGTTGGTCAAAAATCTGGCGGTTGATAATGAGGTCGCCGTTTACATTAAATTGCTTGTGTTGATTATTTCGCTGGTCATCATCAGCTTTGTCGCCTGGTACGGATCTAAACGAATAATAGTCAACAGTATCAACCGGTTATTTACAAGGACCAAAGTAACGTGGGATGATGAATTCGTAGAACAAGGCGTTTTCATCAAGCTGGCGCATATTGTTCCCGCAATTATTGTAAACTATGCTGCCCCCTATGTTTTCGGTGATTTTCCGGAATGGATTCCCACGGTAAACCTGGTAACGGATATTTACATCATTGCCATTATTGTTTGGAGCGTAAATTCTGTGGTTTCTGCATCGGTAGTAATTATGTCGGCTGTACCGGCATTGAAAGACAAACCACTGGGTAGTTATTCTCAGCTACTGAAAATCATCGTATTTCTGATCGGAGCGGTATTGATCTTTTCATTACTGCTGGGGCAGAGTCCAATCGCATTTCTGGGAGCAATGGGTGCTGCCACGGCAATCATCTTATTAATTTTCAAAGATGCCATTTTGGGATTTGTGGCCAGCATCCAAATGTCGGCCTATGATATGATCCGCGTTGGCGACTGGGTTTCATTACCGAAATACGATGCCGACGGAGACGTAATTGCCATCAATCTTACCACAGTACAGATCCAGAACTGGGATAAAACCATTACCACTGTTCCGGCTTATGCCTTTATTTCCGATTCCTTTAAAAACTGGCGGGGAATGTCAGAATCCGGCGGAAGAAGAATCAAAAGAGCCATTCACATTAAAATCAGCAGCATCCGCTTTTGTGACGATGAACTCGTAAATCGGTTTAAAAAGATTCAGCGGGTTCGAGAATATGTAGAACAGCGCGAGCAGGAAATAAGAACATACAACGAAACGAATAAAGTCGATAAATCACTTCTCATCAATGGCCGGCACATGACGAACATCGGAGTTTTCAGGAATTATGCACGGAATTTCCTGGCTTCGAATCCGAATTTAAATCAGGAAATGACATTGATGGTTCGTCAGCTCGATCCTACCGAAAAAGGATTACCACTGGAAATTTACTGTTTTAGCGCCAATAAAAATTGGGTGGCCTACGAAGGTATTATTTCTGATATTTTTGATCATCTGCTGGCAGCGATACCTGAGTTTGATTTGGAAGTATTCGAAGCTCCCACCGGGAAAGATTTCAAATCCCTCGGTAGCAGAAACCCTGAAAGTGATCTGCGCATGACGCTGCCCAAAACGTCGGCAGGATCATAATTTTTTAGCCCGGTTCCAATACTCGTCCATTTCGTCGAGGCTCATCTCTCCCATGACCTTGCCGTCTTTCTTTGATTCTTCTTCGAGGTATTGAAATCGTTTGATGAATTTGCGGTTGGTGCGTTCGAGTGCCTGATCGGGTGAAACACCGATAAAACGGGCGTAATTGATGATCGAAAACAACACATCGCCCAGCTCGTCTTCAACCTTGTCCGTTTGTTGATCAACTTCGTCTTTCAACTCTTTCAGCTCCTCCTGAACCTTTTCCCATACCTGATCCTGGTGATCCCAATCGAATCCTACTCCCCGCGCCTTTTCCTGAATTCTTTCGGCTTTTACCATCGAAGGCAGTGATCGTGGGACACCCGATAGCACCGATTTATTACCGGTTTTAAGTTTAATTTTTTCCCAGTTTGCTTTTACCTCTTCTTCGTTCTGAACTTCAACATCGCCATAAATATGCGGATGCCGTTCGATGAGTTTATCACAAACTCCGTTCAGCACATCGGTGATATCAAAGGCGCCTTTCTCTGATCCGATTTTCGCATAGAAAACCAGATGCAGCATGAGATCGCCGAGTTCCTTTTTGATTTCAGTAAGATCGTTATCAAGAATGGCATCCGACAACTCGTAGACTTCTTCAATACTCAGGTGCCGCAGCGATTCGAGCGTTTGTTTTCGATCCCACGGACATTTTTCCCGCAGTTCATCCATTATATTCAGCAATCGTTCAAACGCCTGTAATCTCAAATCCATTTCTTCTGTTTTGGTCAAAAATAAACATTCACATCCGGTCAATATCGGTTTAAGAAATCGGGTTTTTATTACATTCGCAACATGCGCAAAATCCTGCTACTTTCTTTTACTTTTCTGTTGGGTGGTTTTTCGGGTGCATTCGGTCAAACGGAAATCATCCGGAATTCGGCAGGTTTTCGCTGGCATGGTGGTTTTCTTTTTGCCCACCACCAGGATATGCGTCACTTGGTAACCAACCATTTCAATGCCTGGGAGCTCAATTATCAACGTAAATTTTCGGGTGATAAAGACTGGCACCACGATTACCGGCTCCCTTCCTGGGGAATTACCGCACTGGCCATGCCGGTTATCAACCAACCCATCGGAGCCGCATATGCATTGTTCCCCTATTATTATCTGCCCTTGACGAATGGTGGTCGCGTAAATCTGAATTTAAAACTGGGTGCGGGATTTGGTTTTTTAACCCAAACTTTCAACCGCGTTGAAAACCACAAAAACATTGCGATCAGCACAAAATCCAACATTGCATTACAATTGGGTTTGGATTTGCGGGTTCAATTGTTTCCGCGCATCGAATGGAACAATGGAATTTTCATCACGCATTTCTCCAATGGCGCGGTGCGTATGCCCAATCTCGGACTCAATTTTCTTACGGTCAATAGTGGAATTACTTACCGATTTGGCCCTGTTGAAGAACAGAGCTATGAACGAAAGGACTTTCTTCGGAATCCAACCATTTCGTGGAGCCTTTTTGCAGGTGCCGGATTGAAACAGTCGCGGGTTTTGCAGGGAAATATTTCACCGGCTTTTACCCTGCAACTATTCGGTGAAAAGCGATTGAGCCGCAAATTTTCTCTGGGCGCCGGAGCAGAATTCAATTACAACTCTGCCTTGCCGCTGGCCTACCAAGCAAAAGAGCTGGTGGCCGACAACGCCGCAGAATTGCGCGGTGGATTGCTGATTGGTTCTGTATTTCACTTTGGCGATATGGAAATCATTGCGCAAATGGGCGGTTACGTGCTCGATCCGGGATTGATTGACGGCAGGTTCTTCAATCGTTTCGGACTGCGGCACAAGGTGAGCAACCGTTTAAAGGTTAATCTAACTTTGCGCACCCATTACGCAAAAGCCGATCATTTTGAACTGGGACTGGTTTACCGACTGAGTGTATTATGAAAAATATTAAAATATGGTTGTTGATCACCACCTTCTCGGTTTCCGGATTTTCGGGATGTAAAAAAGAGAATATGGGCGATTGTTTAAAATCAACCGGATCGGTACAGACAGAAATCAGGGATTTGCCAGATTTTAACCGGCTGGAAGTAGAAGACAACATCAATGTTTTTATTCGGTTCGGAGGTCCGCACAGAGCCGAAATTGAAGCGGGTAAAAATCTGCTGGAGCTCATCGAAACCGAAGTGGAAGGAAATACGCTTCACATCCGTAACAACAACAAATGCAACTGGGTACGCAGCTACAAGCATCCCATTGATATAACTTTGTATTGTGATGAACTGAATGAATTAATCGCCCATGGTTACGGAACGATTGAAACGCTCGACACCCTTGTACAGGCTTCATTTTTGGCCGAGCAATGGTTGGCCAGTGGACTGATCAAGCTCTTGCTGAATACGGATGAAGTTTATCTGAA
>CALDPJ010000113.1 GCA_937911795.1 uncultured Flavobacteriales bacterium
GGTGCAAAGACCGAAGTTGAAACGCTGTCGATGGTGGCCGCAGCAATAAGTTCCGGCGTGTGATCGGCCGCTTCGAACAAATCGCGGAACAAATCTATTTCTTCAGATTCGTATTCGAACATTTCGTCGAGCCATTTCCGCGGAACGGACTGGTAATACACCTTTGCCGAAACATTCAACGGACCGTCGTAGCCGTACAGCGGAATGTGGTAGCGGATATCATCGGTACCGCTTCCCTCCTGCCCGTCGAGGTAATTGAAATTTTCATCGAGCAATGCCTGTCCGGCAATCCGAACCGTGTCGTAACTGAAATGGCTTGTTGAAAACCCAACCGGCACTAATCTGTTATCCTTGAGCGGATACGCCGCACGTTCGAGTGTGGTTGTCGGATTTCCATTTACATCGCCCATGACCATTTCATAAATCTGCACCTGATCGGGTTGCGTAATCACATCGAAATGGGTTTCAAAGGTCTCGTCACGGTTAACGATGTTGTAATCTTCATCGAGCAAACCGGAAGCAAAAAGGGTATCGCCATTGAGGTTGGTGGTGATAAACTCAATAAAGGCCAGGCGCGCAGGATATCCGGACGGAAATTTATGTCCTGCTTTGTTGAACAACCGAAGGGAATAGTAGGCTGTATCGGCATTCCGACCGACTTCACTCAATTCCAGATCGAGCGTTTCGTATTGCAGTAAACGTTTAGTGCGGGCAATTACCGAATCGAAATGCGTTTCATTGGCCGATAATCCAAGTTCGGTGATGTTTTCCTTCAGCATTTTCAGCATAAAAGTGTTTCCGCCCACGAGGTGGTGCAACCCAAACGGGCTTCTTCCTTCCAGGAAAGTATAACCGGACGAAATCACTACCGGATCGTCGATGCGCGGCATGTGGCAACTCTGGCAACTGTTGGTTTCTTCGTACACCGAGTTCACCCATTCGTGATAAGTGGCCTGTTCGGGGTACTGATCTCCTGTGAGCACGCCATCCATATCGACGGTTTCTGTAAACAGAGTATGGCAACCGGCGCAGAATGTTCCTTCGGATACGTGCTCGCCGTACAGCGGATCAAGGTTTACCCAGGCCAGCATCGGACTGCCGAAAATTGCGGGCGGAGCCTGATAAGGTCCGTACACCACATCGGTTTCGTATTTCAGATTTCCCGAAAACAGCAATCCTATAGAATCCGGACTTTGCTGGTGACAGGCCACACACGCCACACCGTCTAGCGCCACCGGTTCGAGCAGCATATCGGCAATGGTGTAATGTGGTTGGCCGTTGTGCATCGCATTGTAATGTCCCTGAGGAGCATGACAGGAGGTACATTTGGTTTCGAGTTCTACCTGGTGATTGGGATTAACGAGCACTTCGTGGCTGACTTTTGCCCGCCAGAACGGATCTTTAGCCGCATTGGCCATCATTGTTGCGCGCCAGTCATCGGTAACGTTCACGTCGTTCCCTTCAGCATCGGTAGACGCGAATCCGGTGACATCGTGTCCGTGACAGCCGGCACATTCTCCCGAAGCTTTGAACAAATCGTTGCCGCCGATGGGCAAATCACCGTTGGCGCGGAGCGCAAAATATTCGAGTTCGTCCTTGGTGTGAAAAGCTTCTGCCTGAGTGCCGGTGTCGATGTAACTCATTGCAGTAGTTATACCGGTGATTAATAACATAATCCACAGCAGGCGGAAACGGGTTAAGATAGAATGCATGCAGGTTTCTTGAAGTTCGTATCAATCACGCAACGATGTATAAAGAGTTGCCTTGACCGGGCTAAAGTTAAAAAAACGAAAAGAGCGTTCACAACTAAAAATTCCGATACTGTGTATCCCAAACCGGCGATTGGAAACCCTCAATCAAAGAAGAAAAAGAAATATACTGCAGCATGACCCGGCTTTACGGCGTCGTAATAACCAATGGTTGAACGAGAAGAATTCATCACCCGCCCATCCTCAACATAACCAATTGTCGATCTGGAGGAATTCATCACCCTACCATCTTCGATATACCCAATGGTCGAGCGCGATGAATTCATAACTCTTCCGTCTTCGAGATAACCGATCGTACTGCGCGATGAGTTCATCACCCGGCCATCTTCAATGTAACCAATGGTAGATCTCGACGAGTTCATCACGCGGCCATTCTCAATATAACCAGCGGTAGAACGGGAAGAATTCATCAGACTTTGTGAAAACCCTTCAACTCCAACAACAGATAACAGAATAAAGATTACATATTTCATTCAGAAAAAATTAATTCACTTAATAATTCAGATTACTGGCTGGATATCAATGTTAGTTCAATCAGGCTTTTACATCTACCACCCAACACTTCCGCTAAGGTAACATTTTAACAAATCTATTGAATGCCATACAACCTGACCTTGGTTGATTGAGTCAATGTATCACAACCAAAGAAAACCATCACCATGAAACCAATTAAACTATCCCTTCTGCTCCTTTCAATGATCTTCACTTTCGGAGCCCATTCTCAAGACGGCCTGTACCTCTTAGGAATTCTGAATAACAGTCCCGGTTATGAAGTAGATATCGCCGTTACGGTCTTCTCGGATGCCAATCCACCGGTAAACGTTACTGCGGTGGCAGACGAAACCGGTGAATTTGGTGGCCCCTGGTTCTGGATAGATGCTCCGGACTGGACTCACTTCCGAACGATACATGAAACTTGTACCGCAACACTGGACACCACCTGGTTTTATGCTGATTCCCTGCAATTTACGGCGGATATATTTATCACCATCGACTACTGTGAATCCGCGGAAATCAGCGGCTGCACCGATCCGATTGCAAATAACTTTAATCCCAATGCCACAATAGATGATGGTTCCTGCATTTTTCAAGAACCCGGTTGTGTGGATGTCAATCTCGATATCTATTGCGTCGATACCTTAAGCGCAGCTTACGATTCAACGATCACTCAAGACAGCTTTTGTTGTCTGACCAGTTGGGATGGAATCTGCCAGGACCTTTACATCGATCTCGGAGGTCAGCCTTTACCCGAATGTGCCGAAGCCGATAGTTGTGCAACAAACGAAGCTTTGATCATTGTCAATACCGGAACCTGGGGTCAAGAGATTTCATGGACCTTATTACACAATGGAGTTACAGTTCTAAGCCAAGGAAATTATGCGGACATCGACGACATGGATTATTATTATGAACTGTGCCTGGAAGACGGTTGCTACACCCTTGAAATGTTCGACTTATTCGGTGACGGCTGGAATGGCGGTGGCTTTCAACTCCTTGTGGACAATCAGGTTATCGCCAGCGGAGGCATTACTTCGGGAGAATATGGTATGGTTGAATTCGGCATCAACGAATCCGGATGTGAACAACAGGATATTTCAGGTTGCACCGATCCGACCGCTATCAACTACGATCCGAATGCCACAGTCGACGACGGCTCGTGTGAGTACCAAACCGCTACCAACGACCTGTGTGCAGACGCAACTGCCCTGATACAAGGAACGCAGCTGATCAACAATATCGGCGCTGTCAATAATGAAAACATCTGGGGCGACTGCTGGGCTTTCGGAAGTGGTGAAGGTGAACAATCCAGCATTTGGTTCTCATTCACAACACCGGATACACCGGCGAGTATCCATATAGAAGCGTCTCCCGACGGAACAAACACCCTTACCGATACACAATTCGGACTTTTTGAAAGTTGCGGTGGTGAAATGATCTACTGCGACGGAAATGCCGGTCAGGGATTGTTCTCGGCCTTTGACTTTGCCTGTGGTGAGCTCGAAGAAAACACCGAATACATTTTAATGATCGACGGATATTTTGGTGACAGCGGGACCTGCTTTCTGACATTTGAAATGGATACTTTGTGCGCTGAGGTTCCGGGGTGTACCGATCCTGATGCATACAATTACAACCCTTCTGCCACGACGGAGGATGGTTCTTGTGAATACATTACAAGCTGTGAATCGAATATCGTGATGGTTGAAATTTTCACTCAGAACTGGGGAGATGAAATTTCATGGAACCTGTTACAGAATGATTCAGTTGTTGCCTCAGGTGGAAATTATAATTCCAACTCTTACTATGGCACCTGGATTTGTCTGGAAGACGGTTGCTACACTTTCGAAATGTTTGATTCATATGGTGACGGTTGGAACGGAGCGACTTTCAACGTCATGGATCCCGATCAGAATGTATACGCTTCGGGTGATCTTCCATCAGGTTATTCAGGTACCGTGAATTTCGGTATCAACACAGAATGTGATTCAACAGATGTTATTCCCGGTTGTACTGATCCTGATGCATTAAATTACAATCCTTTGGCTACCACAGATGATGGTTCTTGTGAATATATCACCAGCTGTGAATCAAATATCGTAAAGGTTGAAATTTCTACTCAGAGCTGGGGAACCGAAGTTTCATGGAATCTTCTTCAGAATGATTCAATTATCGCTTCAGGGGGAGACTATTTCAGCTACTCCGACCTAAATGTAACCTGGCTCTGTCTCGATGACGGTTGCTATACTTTTGAAATGTTTGATTCATTTGGTGACGGCTGGAATGGCGCCACTTTCACCATCATGGATACCGATGCGAACATCTACACCAGCGGCACACTTTCAACCGGATCGTACGGCACTTTGAATGTTGGAATCAATGCAGTCTGTGATTCAACAGGAGTACTATTTGGCTGCACCAATCCCGAAGCGATCAACTATAATCCGAATGCTACCGAAGACGACGGTAGTTGCGAATATGAATTCGAATGTAGCATCAACTTTACCGTATCACCCGACACTACCGGAGCTCAGGTAATGTGGATCACACCTTCAGAAAATATATTCAACGCAGCATGGGTAGAATGGGATTTCGGAGATGGCAACACCAGCAGTGATCTCTTTCCGATTCACACCTATGCCGGTGACGGTCCTTACACCCTTTGCCTGACCGCCTATTTCGAAGAAGCCAATGGTGGATTTTGTGAAATTACCTATTGTGCAGTGCTCACCGACGAAATGATCGATCCTCCGGGAATGCAATCCAGCGGATTTTCGATCAATGTGCTCGATCCATTCGGTGAAACTAGCGCTATTGCTGAAGAAGATGCCTTGTCGAATATTTCCGTCTGGCCAAACCCAGCCACTAGTCATGCACAGTTGGAATTTTCACTTTCTGCTTCTGCTTCCATTCAAATTGAGGTTATAGACGTCACTGGAAAAATTGTGAAATCCGAACCATTTTCAGGAGTCTCCGGAAGCAACCTGCATCAACTGGATCTTTCAATGCTGAAACCTGGAATGTATTTCGTGAATCTTACCGGCAACAATTTGAGAAAGACCTCCAGATTGGTAAAACAATAACAACGTATTCGTTTACTTCAAATAGTAAAAATCCCCGTATCTGAAAAGATGCGGGGATTATCATTTACTACTTTTCAATAAATAAGAAATCACTCCTTTTATTTTTATTTGATATAAAATTTCAAAAATACTCAACCGTCGAAATCAATTTACTTTATCCCTTGATTCCAGGGATAACCAAAGTAAAAAAAGTAGAAGCAAGGGATATAGAAGCAGGGAACTTTAAATAATTCAGTTAAAAAAGAAATTTCAAAAAAAATTAAGCACAGGTGCAACTATTTTATTCAAAGGCGGTCAAGTAACTAAAACCAAAAACCATCACTAAATTTAACAACCATGAAATCAATTAAACTAATACTGCTTTCTCTTTTAATTAATTTTTCCGTCTCCGCTCAGGATGGCATTTATTTGTTCGGTCAAATGAATAACTTCCCCGGCGTTGAGATGGATGTTGATGTGACCATTTACACCAACCCGTCGGTCACTACTACACTCAGTGTCCAGACTAACGGTAACATTCTGGCCACATGGGTAGATTTACCGTCCGAAGAGTGGAACTATTTGGAGTTCTCCTTTGTCGATTGCGACGATTCCCTTTCTACAGGAATACTTTACGAGGATTCAACAAATGGATTGATCGATGTCTTTCTGGAGATGGATTATTGTGAGGGAGGAGACATTTACGGCTGTACGCTGTTCAACGCTGACAACTACAACCCGGCGGCAACCATCGACAATGGCTCCTGCTACTTTTCGGACTGCGAGACTATATTCCAAACGTTTACTGAAACCTGTGGACTTGTACAATTCATAGCCTTCCCTCCAAATTACAGCTACACCTGGACACTCAATGGTGAGCCATACGACGCTACCGACGGCTGGATTTATTTTTACCCCGACGAACCCGGCACCTATGAGTTCTGTGCTCAAAGGAATAATCTGGGCTGTGAAGATGCTGTCTATTGTACAACCTTCGTGATCGAAGAGTGCGAAACCGAGTGTACAGAAATTGCAATGGAAGTGGAATATAACATCGGTGACAATGGTTGCGCAATTTATGTCACTGCCGATGGTGATCAGGCTGAATCGGACGTCTGGGATATGGGCGATGGCTCAGAACTGATCTACTACGGAGGTGAAATGGGCATTTATCACGAGTACGCTGCCAATGGTGAATACGAAGTTTGCGGGACTTTTTACTATGAAAACTGCGTCACGCAAAGCTGTCAGACTGTGTTTATAGAGAACTGCGGCGACGATCCCATGTTGGGTTGTACTGATCCCGAAGCAATAAACTACAATCCAGCTGCTACCGTCGATGATGGAAGCTGTGAATACGATTTTGAATGCAGCATTTCATTCACTGTTTCTCCCGACACCACCGGTGCTCAAACCATTTGGATTACACCTTCTTTAAATATCATTGAAGCCGCTGAAGTAGAATGGGATTTCGGTGATGGTACAACCAGCAGCGCTCTTTATCCATCACATACTTATTCCGGTGACGGTCCATACACACTTTGCCTGACTGCGTATTTTGATAATCCTGACGGAGGGTATTGCGAAATCACACATTGCGCAGAATTGTCTGACGAAATGATCAACCCTCCGGGAATGCAACAGGATGGATTTTCAGTGAATGTTGTCAATCCGGAAACCACTTCCGTTCATGACCTGGATCGCACTTTTGGCCATCTTTCGCTGTTGCCGAATCCAACCACCGGTCAAACTCAACTGAACTACAATCTGAAAAGTAATATGGACGTTACCGTAGAAGCGTTTGAAATCACGGGTAAAATTGGTCAAACAGAAACAATTTCAGGAACTTCCGGAAACAATTTCCACACTATGGATGTTACCAATTCGAGCCGTGGAATGTACCTGATACGACTTTCTGCCAATGATCAACAAATCATCACTCGCATGGTGAAACAATAACAATTGAAACCATCAACAATACAGGGACCCTGCTCCAACTTTGGAGCAGGGTTTTTTGTTTAAGACAAATTTTGCTTATCGCACAAGTACCTTCTCTACC
>CALDPJ010000114.1 GCA_937911795.1 uncultured Flavobacteriales bacterium
ATAAATTTTACGTATCAATTTTTCACCTTTCTCACTATTGCTGTTTTTGCCATCATTTTCAATTACTTCATAAACCAATTTTTTTAAATCGGTCATGTCTTGTTTCATCTCGAAAAGTATTTTGTACAGAATCTCTCTTTCCGAATAATTTTCCTCTTCTTTATGATAAAGTACAGGAAGTGACTTTTCTTCATTAACTGGCAAATATTGCATTAGGATTTGAGCGGTAATATCCTTATTTGTTTCAATAACGGATATTTGTTCAGTAACATTTTTTAACTGACGAATATTTCCGGGCCATCTGTAGTTCTCCAGAATATTTCTTGCAGTTTCATCTAAACTTATCGTTGGCATTTTATATTTATCGGCAAAATCTGCAGCAAATTTTCTGAACAACAAATAAATGTCTTCTTTTCTTTCCCTTAAGGGTGGAATTTGAATGGGTACTGTGTTCAACCTATAATAAAGATCTTCCCTGAACTTATTTTTCTTAATGGCATTGTCAATGTTTACATTTGTTGCGGCCACTATTCTTACATTGGTCTTAATTACCTTGGACGAACCAACTTTAATGAATTCGCCGGTTTCCAAAACTCTTAAAAGGCGAACTTGTGTTTGCAATGGTAGCTCAGCAACCTCATCCAGAAAAATGGTTCCTCCGTGCGCTGATTCGAATACTCCCTTTTTGTCGGATATTGCTCCGGTAAAAGACCCTTTAACGTGACCAAACAATTCGCTTGAGGCCAGATTGCTTGTTAGCGTGCCGCAATCTACCGCAATGAACGGACGGTCTGCACGCTTGCTTTTTTCGTGAATGGAACGGGCAACATACTCTTTACCGGTACCGCTTTCACCCTGAATAATGACCGACATTTCTGTGGGTGCTACCAACTGGATATGCTGCTCCAGTTTTTTGGCAACTTTACTTTCACCGACTACGTATTTTTTTTGTTCGGGTGCCGGAGCAGATTCTTTAACAGGCTTACTCTTTCCTTTGAGCGCCTCGTTTACCTGCAATAAAAATTCCTCGGGGTTTACTGGTTTGGTGATGTAATTGAAGGCACCCATTTTCATGGCGCGCACCGCGGTAGAAACATCGTTGAATGCCGTCATAAAAATGGCAGGACACATCTGCTCCAGCTCACGGGCTTTGGTAAATACCTCCAGACCGGTACCGTCGGGCAGTCGGTAATCGAGCAGCAACAACTCAAAAGTTTCCTTCTGCAATTGTTCCTGCGCGTTTTTCACTCCTGATGAAACCGTGGCTTTATGCCCGTGTCTCACGAGAAAACCTTCCAGTGTTTTTGCAAACGTCACATCGTCTTCTACCAACAGTATTTTTGCCATATCCGGTTTTTGGGTAAGCACGAAGTTACTAAATACAATCTCATTTTTGTGGATTGATCATTGCCTTTTTGCCAAGGTCAGTCTCATGGGATCCGCCAGAAGCCCGTCAGGAAACTTCTTCGCTCAGCATTTGCTCAATGTGCTGATTGTATTGCTTCCACTCGGATAGAAGTTTTTCGGCCTGCGGCGCTGCCCCTGATTCACCACAACGCAACCGGTTCTCAATATTCCGGGCATCCACCGAAACAGTAACTTTAATTTGTCCGAACCGGCTAATGAGTTTGTGAATATTATCCGCAGCACCTGTCCAGTTTTGCCGTTCAAGATTCTGCTTCATAATCTCCAGCTCCTTCTCATTTTCGACG
This sequence comes from uncultured Flavobacteriales bacterium, assembly GCA_937911795.1. GTDB lineage: Bacteria > Bacteroidota > Bacteroidia > Flavobacteriales_D > SKUL01 > SKUL01. The sequence continues at coordinate 1,713 of CALDPJ010000114.1, forward strand.
TATAGGTTGTTCAGCAACTCCTTTAGAAATCCCGCATCGCCCATGGTATATTTCTTCAGATCCGAAAGATCCAAAGCAGGATGATGTTCTGTCGATACCGCAGCAGTTCCATTTTCAGATAACACGTCAACCGCCGATTGCAAGTCCAGTATTTCCACGAGTAATTGCAGTAACTTTTCCTGTGTAAACGGCTTTTGAAGCACCGCATTAAACAACGGAGAGTCTGCCAGATTCTCCTCCTCAAAAAACACATTCGCCGAAGCAACAACAATTTTAGCGGGCAGGCATCCTGCCTTTTCGAGTTCCTGAACTACCTGAATCCCACTCAATCCCGGCATTTTAATATCGGTTATCAAAATATCGGGAATCTGATTTTTCAGCACGGGCACCGCTTTCAACGGATCGTTTTCGGAGGTTACCCGGGCTCCGTACTGCGACAGTATCAACTGATATAACCGGGTAATGAACAAGTCGTCATCCAACACAAAAATGTGGTAGCCCTTCAATACATCATCCGGCACAGCAATGGTTTCTGTCACTTCATCCTCTACAGGACTGGCACGTTTTGCATTGAACGAAACCATAAAAGTACTTCCCTTTCCGGGTTCGCTTTCGACGGATATCTGACCGTCGAGCCGCATCACAATTTGTTTTACGATGCCCAGACCCAGACCGGTTCCTTTGATGTTGTCCTTGTGGGTTCCGGCCTGCTGATAATCCTTAAAAATGTTTTCCTGTTCCCGTTTGTCAATGCCGATTCCTGTATCGATGATCCGCACGGTGACGATCACAGCATCACCGGCAACTTCTTCGACCTGGGTCTTAAATTTCACTGATCCACTCGTCGTGAATTTTATAGCGTTGTGCAGCAGATTGTAAAAAACCTGTTGCAGACGCAAGGCATCGGTTTCAATATATATCGGTTTCTGTGGAATATCAAACTCAGCCTTCAGCCCGGCATTTTTTATGATCGGAGCAAATTTGAGCTCAATTTCGCGGAGTACGGCTGTGAGATCAACCGGCGTTGGATTCACATCAATTTTCCCGGCTTCGATTTTTGCAATGTCCAGAATATCATTGGCGATCTGAAGCAAGTAGGTGGCCGACGCATGCACCGCTTTAATGTGCGGATTATCATCTTCCTTCATCAACTCGGTATAGCCGATTATAGAAGTGAGTGGGGTGCGCAGCTCGTGACTCATCATGCTTAGAAATCGTTGTTTTTCTTCTGCCCGAAGTCTTGCCTGCTGTTCGTTGCGCACCAACAATTTCTGGTAATAGCGGTTTTTCTCGACATCGCGGAGCAGCATCCACAGCACAACGAGACCGGCTATGGCAAATCCGAATACAATGTAAGTGAGTTTCTCGTTGAAGTTTCTCGATGCTGCCAGCGTGGCTTGTGTCGTATTTCTGAGTTCTTCCTCCCGATCGCGCTGAAAACGATTGATGATGGTTTCGAGTTTTCCGATCACAAACAGATTGATGTTGTAGAGATAGGCTTCCTTTTCTTCGATCTGATTGGCCATGGCCTGCTCGCGTCGGAGGATCTTTGCGACTTCATCTTTAAAAATCTGCACGTTGCTCGAGGCGGTCACCAATGTATCCTGAGCCGATTGGGTAAGCGTGTCGCTGCCGACTTCGGTAAACCTGAAAGCTTCTGCCGCTTCTACCATATTTTCGAGCGAATCGGGTTGCTCTTCGACAATTTCCTCTTCGATTTTATTCCCGGAAAACAGCCGTTGAAAAAAATTGCGCCGGTCAATGGTTTCCTCATCCGGAATTTCCTGCAACAACTCTTTCTCAACGATTTGAATTACCTCGCGTTGATAGTTGTTTTGCACGTAAACCGAATCGGTGAGTTGTGCCGTGGCAAGGCTCGACATTATTTCGTTTCCGATGCGTCCCCGGACATCTTCATTGAACCGCTTTCGCAACAAGCGGATTTCCTGGTAAGCATTCGTAATGGAATCGAGCAACAGCGGAATTGAGTCGAGATCAGCCACCAATTCCTGGTTATCAGGATTGTATTGCTCGACCAGGGCATCGAGCGAGTTGTTGATTTCATTGATCAGCAACTGGTGCTGTTTGTCATCAATCTTACTTTCGGAGCGTTTGAGGTACAGGTTGGTGATCCGCGAAATATTGGTCGCAATATCTTTCAGGTGCGCCGAAGTGCTGTCGGGTTGGGATATGGCTTCAACACGGGCCGAAATTACACCGGTGTTGTACCACGAATATCCGGCCAATGAGATCACCGCTACGGCAAGCAGCGCGTATATCAGCAGTATTTTTCCTTTTACCGATTGCATTACAATGTCCGGAACCCGTTTCATTCAAAGTTACAAATATCCAACGCGAACATTGGTTGGTTAGTGGATGTGATCAACGAAAAATGCCGAAGCTTTCTACTTCGGCATTTTTTCTGTTCACTCCATTACGCGTGCTCAGTCTGTGACAAGTTTGTGGGATAGCTCAATACATCCGGCCACAAAACGCCGCGCAATACCTTATTTATCTTTACTCGCCATAAAATTTCCGGCTTCGTCAAATTTCAGCGTTTGGGTATCCGTTCCGTCGGTAACTTCAACTTTGTATACTACGCCGTCGTCTTTTTGGATTTTCCATGCCTTTGTTGGATTCCAGTCGCGGTACGCTTCACCGTTTAAAGAAGACTGAACATTTGCAGGCAAGTCGGTAACGCTAACCTCTGTCTTGTCTTTTTTGTCTTTCTTATCCTTTTTTGTTTCCTGATCGGTAACCGTAATCAGGTCGAGTTCTGCAGTATTGTTTGCTTGTGCGGTTGGTACACTTACTGCTAGAAACATGCTTGCTGCTACAACCATTACTAATTTTTTCATGATGACTGAATATTTAATTTTTAACTAATCTGTTTCAATACTCCTGATGTTATCGAATAATCATACCAGCCGGAATATTCTATCCGTCACCAGATAGCGAACAACATAAATAACTGAAAAAGAGACGACAAGTTGGATTTACCAGTTTTGCACCACAAGTAATTTTCCCGTATTCGTGTTCCGTTGATCTACAAAATGCGTAATTATTCTACACATTATCACGATGGTTCGTCGCTGTTTCTGACGGCAAAATGCTTTTCGACGGGGCCTGACAAAAATTCAATCTGTTTTTTCTGATCCGCCATTTATCGCTGATCAATCTTCACAATTCGCCAATTTGTCAGCATTATTCTTTTGGAATGTTTCTTGACTTAGGGCCGCACGTACAAATAAAAACAGTTGAAAAGCATGGAAACCGTTAAAGGAAACATCAATGTTCAAACGGAGAACATTTTTCCGATTATCAAAAAATTCCTCTACTCCGACCACGAAATATTTTTGCGCGAGCTGGTCTCCAACGCAGTAGATGCCACACAAAAACTAAAAACCCTGAATTCATTGGGTGAAGTAAAAGCCAACGTTGAAAAGCTGAGGGTGGAGGTATTGCTGAATAAAGACAAAAAAACCATCACCATCCGCGACAACGGAATCGGTATGACGGCAGAAGAAATTGAAAAGTACATCAACCAGATTGCCTTTAGCGGTGCCGAAGAGTTTGTCAATAAATACAAAGAAAAATCAGAAGCCATCATCGGTCATTTCGGACTGGGTTTCTACTCTTCTTTTATGGTGGCCGAGCAGGTAGAGATCATTACCCGATCTCAACGCCCAAACTCCGACGCTGTGAAATGGACCTGTGACGGAAGTCCGAATTTCACGATGGAGCCCACCTCCAAAAAAACCAAAGGCACCGATGTAGTACTGCATGTAGCAAAAGACTCCGAAGAATTCCTGAGCGAAAGCCGTCTCAGCGAAATCCTCAATAAATACTGTAAATTTTTACCCGTTGAAATCGTTTTCGGTACAAAAACCGAAAGTATTGAAGACGGTAAAGACGACGAGGGGAAACCGAAATACAAAGAGGTAGAGGTTCCGAACATCATCAACAATACCGATCCTGCCTGGACCAAAGCGCCGGCAGAACTGAAAGACGAAGATTACAAAAGCTTTTACCGCGAGCTCTACCCGATGACGTTTGATGAGCCGCTGTTTAACATTCACCTCAACGTAGATTTCCCGTTCAACCTGACCGGAATTCTGTACTTCCCGAAACTGAAAAACAATATTGAGGTTCAGAAAAACAAGATCAATCTATACTCGAACCAGGTGTTCATCACCGATAATGTAGAGAACATCGTTCCTGAATTTCTCACGTTGCTGCACGGTGTAATCGACTCACCGGATATCCCGCTCAACGTATCGCGCTCTTACCTGCAGAGCGATTCGAATGTGAAGAAAATATCGAATCACATCACGAAAAAGGTGGCCGACAAACTGGGCGAGATGTTTAAAAAAGACCGCGAAGACTTCGAGAAGAAATTCGAAGACATCAAGGTTTTTGTGGAATACGGAATGCTGAGCGACGAGAAATTTTACGATCGCGCCAGCAGTTATGCCCTGTTCAAAAGCACCGCCGGCAAAAGCTACACAATTGAAGAACTGAAAGCGGCTCAAACCGACAAAGACGGGAAACTGATTGTATTGTACGCGCACGACGCCGTTGAACAACACAGCGCTATTGAAAGCGCCACCGAAAAAGGCTACGAAGTCATTATCCTCGACAGCCCGCTCACGCCGCATTACATTTCACGTCTCGAACAGAAAAACGACAGCCTCAGTTTTGCCCGAGTCGACGCCGATACCATTGATAATCTGATTAAAAAGGACGATGCTCCACCGAGCAAACTCAGCGACGAGGAAAAAGACAAATTGAAGCCTGTCCTCGAAAAAGTGGTAGACAAGGAAAAATTTCAGGTAACGTTCGAGAGCCTCAGTGAAAAAGATCAACCCATGCTGGTGACACAAAGCGAATTTATTCGCCGCATGAAAGAACAGCAAATGATGGGCGGCGCAGGAATGATGGGCGCTTTCCCGGAAATGTACAATCTCGTAGTGAATGCCAATCACCCGGTGATCAGCGCCATTCTCAACGAGAAAGACGAGAACCGCCAGGCAGAAATGTCACAACAAACAGCAGATCTAGCCTTGCTGGCGAAAGGATTACTGAAAGGAGAAGATTTGAGTCGCTTCATCCGCCGCAGTGTTACGATGATTCAACAACCCCAAAACAACTAAAATGAAAAGAAGTCTCTTTATTCTGGGCCTCGTTGGCCTCATGCTGTCGCTCAATAGCTGCGGCTACAATACAATGGTAGAACAGGATGTTGCCGTTGAAAAAGCATGGGCCGACGTAGAAGCGCAATACCAGCGCCGCGCCGACCTGATTCCGAATCTCGTGAACACTGTAAAAGGCTACGCCGATTTCGAACAGGAAACACTGACTGCGGTTATTGAAGCCCGTTCAAAAGCAACTTCGGTAAACGTTGATGCGAATAATCTTACACCCGAAGCCATCAATCAGTATCAGGAAGCACAGGCCGGATTGAGCTCAGCGCTTTCACGATTACTGGTGACTGTAGAACGCTATCCCGATCTTAAAGCCAACCAGAATTTTCTGGAACTGCAGGCCCAGCTCGAAGGAACCGAAAACAGAATTACCGTGGCGCGCAACCGTTTCAACGAGTCGGTAGGAACCTACAACACTTACATCCGACAGTTTCCGCGCGTGCTGTACGCATCGTGGTTTGATTTCGAAAA
>CALDPJ010000115.1 GCA_937911795.1 uncultured Flavobacteriales bacterium
ACGATCTGGTCGTAGTTTTTGTAAACGATAACGGCACACCTAAAATGCGGATTTTTGATCGCTACAATCCAGGATTTTCTCAACCGGCTTCGCTTCCGCAGGGAATGCTGAACGCAGTTTGCAAAATTGACACGCGTCGCTACCTGATACACATCGACAACTTTGTGTACCATTATAATTTTAGCGGATCTCTCCAGATTTATTACAGCGGAGGACCCGAATTTAAGGAACTGATTTATGATCCGGTGAACAATCAGGTTCTTGGGTTGACGGATGTTGCCATTCATTATTTCGGAATTCAAAACGGCGGAATGCAGGAATTGGGTTCCATACCGGCGACAGACCTGAAAACCGCAGTTTTGCTTCGGAACCGGAATTAGCCCATTACGCCCATCGAAGAAAATTTCTTGATACGGGCGTTGATTCTTTTTTCGGCGCTCATTTTCCTGAGTTTCACCAGATCTTGTAAAACCTGAACTTTAACATTTCTGAAAGTGGCTTCGTGGTCGGAATGTGCTCCGCCAATTGGTTCGGGAATGATTCCGTCGATCAATTTATTCGCCAGCATGTTCTCGGCGGTGAGTTTCAGTGCTTCGGCAGCAATTTCCTTGTAATCCCAGGTTCTCCAGAGAATGGTAGAACAGTTTTCGGGCGAGATCACCGAATACCAGCTGTTTTCGAGCATGTAAACGCGGTCGCCAAGACCAATTCCAAGTGCACCGCCCGAGGCTCCTTCACCGATGATGATGCAGATCAACGGAACCCGAAGGTTGATCATTTCGAACAAATTGCGCGCAATGGCTTCACCTTGTCCGCGTTCTTCGGCTTCGAGTCCGGGATAGGCTCCGGGTGTGTCGATAAACGAAACCACCGGAACACCAAATTTTTCTGCCAATTTCATCAAACGCAGCGCTTTCCGATATCCTTCGGGATTGGCCATACCGAAATTACGATACTGCCGCATTTTCGTATTCACCCCTTTCTGCTGCCCGATAAACATCACCGGTTTTCCGTCAATCATCCCCAGGCCGCCAACCATAGCTTTGTCGTCTTTAACATTGCGGTCGCCGTGTAATTCTACAAAAGTGCCGTCGGTCAGAGCGTCGATATATTTAAGGGTATAGGGTCTGTCGGGGTGCCTGGAAACCTGCACGCGTTGCCAGGGCGTTAAATTCGAATAAATCTCCTTCCGTTTTTCAGAAATTTTGTTTTCGAGTTCGGTCAGGATATTCTGTACATCAATCTCACTCTTATTCGCGAGCTCCTGCGTTTGTTCTATCTGCTTTTGCAACTCCTCAATGGGTTGTTCAAAGTCCAGAAAATTCGGCATATTCAGAATTTTTTTGAGGGGGCGAAGTTACAAAGAAATGCTTTTGGTGAGGCAGTAAATTCGAATGCGTGGAAGGTGCCCGTGATCTGTTCTTCATGTTGCTTTGCGTATTTTTGAAAGCTCAATTCCACAACCAGTGATCACCTTTCCCAACGCAAAAATCAACATCGGCCTTTACATCACCGGAAAACGCCCGGATGGTTATCATAATATCGAGAGTATATTTTATCCTGTTCCGCTGTATGATGCGCTTGAAATTGTTGCGGCAGATGAGTTGAAATTCACTACATCAGGCTTGCTCATTCCCGGTGATGAAGCAGGCAATCTGTGCCTGAAAGCGTTTCACCTGATGGCGGAAAATCATTCAGCGATTGAACCCGTGCACATTCATCTTCAGAAGAATATTCCGATGGGAGCGGGGTTGGGTGGAGGATCTGCCGACGGTGCTTTTATGATCAACCTGTTGAATGATTTTTTTAACCTGAAGCTCGAGGTGGCTCTGCGCGAAGAGTATGCCGCACAGCTCGGAAGCGATTGCCCTTTTTTTATCGAGAACAATCCAAAGCTCGTCACAGGTCGGGGTGAAGTAATGGTTCCGCACAATTTGAATCTGGCGGGCTGGTGGGGGGCCATCGTTTCTCCGGAAATCCACATCTCTACGCAGGAAGCATATTCATCCATTCAACCCGCACATTCCGACGTTAAGTGGGAAAATATAACCGCAGAAAGCATAGCAGAGTGGTCAACCTTTTTGCACAACCAGTTCGAAAAAGGGATCAGCGAAAAGTATCCGGAAATTGATCAGGTTAAATCCGAACTATTAAAGCAAGGAGCGGTTTATGCTTCAATGACGGGAAGCGGATCATCGGTGTATGGCCTTTTTCGTGAAAAACCAATGATGGATGATTTCAGGACTTCGGTTTTTAAACTGTAGTTATTTCGGAGCCACGCGATAGATAAACGCGCCCATCACACCGAAAATAAAATTCGGAATCCATACCGCAATCAGAGGATCCAGGCCGGCATTGGTCGCCGCAACTGTCGTCATGCGCATCGAAAAAATGTAAATGAACACAATTACAAATCCGAAGACGAGGTTGAGGCCAAGTCCACCACGTATTTTCCGGCTGGAAACCGAAACCGCAATCAAGGTCAATACATAGGCTGCGAATGGATATGACGTGCGCTGATACAGTTCAATTTCGTTGTAAATCACGGTGTCGGAGCCGCGTTGTTTTTCAAGAGCAATAAATTTTCTCAGCTCTTTATTGGGCAGCGCAGAGGCCAGTTCGGTTTTGTAGCGCAGGTCACCGGGGGTTAGATTCAGCAGTGTGTCCATCCTGATTCCGGTGACAATTTTTTCTTCGTTGCCCGCGTAATCGAAAAGCCTTTCGTAATAGTTGTGAACCTGCCATTTGCCAGAGATCGAGTCGTAATCGGCTCTTTCACTGATCAATTTATACTGAAGCCGTCCTTCTTCCCACTGTTCAATCGAAAATTTATAACCCTGTGCATTGTGTGGGCTGTACACCTGAAAATACGCGATGGTTCCCGGAGAAATTTCCCGGTGAAGGTTCATCCGGTCGGGTGTATAGCCCGAACCGATGTACCTGTTTTCAAACTCCAGCCGCTGCTGATTGGCAATCGGAATCAACTGGTTGTTGAGGAATAACGACGCGGCAACTAGTAGGGTCGCGGCTATAAAATAGGGGACAAGAATCCTCTTAAAGCTTACTCCGCTGCTCAGGATTGCGATAAACTCGGTACGGTTAGCGAGTTTTGATGTGAAGAAAATCACCGCAATAAAAATGAGTAGCGCGCTGAATAAATTGCCGTAATAAATTACGAAATTCAAATAATAGGTAAACAGAATCTCGGTTAATGGAACATCGTTTTTAAGAAAGTCATCGATCTTTTCTGAAACATCAAAAACCATAGCAATGCTCATAATCACTGCCAGAATGAAGAAGAACGTTCCTAAGAAATTCCGGATGATATAGCGATCGATGGTTTTCAAATCACAGCCTCTGATCTAGTTTCTGAACCATAACATTTTTCCAGGAGGTAAAAGTGCCGGCCAGAATCTGTTTTCTGGCTTCGCGCACCAACCACAAATAAAACGCCAGGTTGTGCATCGTGGCAATCTGCGCTGCGAGTCGTTCACCCGAAATAAACAGGTGCCGTAAAAAGGCCTTCGTATAAAATGAATCCACAAAAGACGTTCCGTTGTTGTCGATGGCTTCGTGGCAATTTTCCCATTTTTTGTTGCGGATGTTGATGACTCCTTCGCTCGTGAAAAGCATCCCGTTGCGGGCGTTGCGGGTGGGCATTACGCAGTCAAATAGATCGATGCCAAGGGCAATGTTTTCGAGAATATTGGATGGTGTTCCCACACCCATCAGATAACGGGGTTTATCCTGTGGCAGTATCCGACATACTACATCGGTCATAGCGTACATCTCGTCGTGTGGTTCTCCGACAGATAATCCGCCGATTGCATTTCCCGGTAAATCGAAAGCGGCAATTTTCTCGGCCGATTCCTGCCTGAGGTCTTTATATACACTTCCCTGCACAATTGGAAAAAGCGTTTGGTAATATCCGTAGAGCGCCGGTTTTTTCTCAAAGCGATCCACACATCGCTGCAGCCAGCGGTGCGTCATGGCGATGGATTTCTTCGCGTATTCATAATCGCAGGGGTAGGGTGTGCATTCGTCAAAGGCCATAATGATATCGGCACCAATGGTTCTTTGAATATCCATAACACCTTCAGGAGAGATAAACTGTTTAGAGCCAACTATGTGTGATTTAAAAGTAACTCCCTCCTCTTTTATTTTTCGGGTTTCTGCCAGGGAGTAAACCTGGTAACCACCGCTATCCGTTAATATGGGTCTATCCCACCCCATAAAACCATGGAGGCCTCCAGCAGCCTGCAGAATATCAAGACCTGGCCTAAGGAAAAGATGATAGGTATTTCCTAAAATTATTTCTGCATTAATATCTTCTTTTACTTCCCTTTGGTGTACAGCTTTTACAGTCCCTGCGGTGCCTACCGGCATAAATATAGGTGTATTTATCTCTCCGTGGGCGGTGTGAAATTTCCCTACCCTTGCTTTCGTGAACTTATCTTGAGACTTGATTTCGAAACCCATTCAAATCGTAATTTATTTCATGTTTAACTCCAGCTATTTGACACAATAAAGCGGGCGTTGTTTTCGCAACAAAAG
>CALDPJ010000116.1 GCA_937911795.1 uncultured Flavobacteriales bacterium
GCGGATTACATCTTCAGGATTGTCGGTTGTGATAGAAATAGATTGGGTGCCATTGTAAAAACCAGCTTGCAGATTGATCACGGGTTTTTGAGTATAACCCGAATACACATTTGCATTGGCACTTCCGGGTGTAGGATTCGCCATAATTCCCCATTCCGGAGCACCATCGGTAATTCTAGCCCTTGATTGGTTTACAATGGTGGATTCTTCCATCCAATACGAATCCAGAACATTTCCAGCGGGATCAGAAAATACGACGTACTCCTGATAAGTCTGTGTTAGCTGAAATGTACAATGGTACGCCTGGCCATCAAATTGGGTGGTTAATTTGGCCGAAGGAAAGAAAAGCTCATAGCCGTAGGCAGGAATCGTGACTCCTGCCGGGATCGACCATTTATCCGGATCACTGATATCATCGCTTATATGATAACCGGATAGATTTACTGCTACAGGAGAGTTGTTATACAGCTCTACGAAATCGCTGTATTCACCGAATCCGTCTTCGAAATAATGTAAGTTACTGGCAGAAAATTCATTAATCACAACCTGAGCTTGCACATAGGTTGCCGAAAATGAAAGTAAAGCAAACGCAATACGTAAGGGTTTCAAAATTGGCTGTCGATGGTTTGGTTAACGCAGCAATATACTGCAAAACATCGATCAACCTGAATTAAAAACTAACGAATAGTTGAAACGCTACGATGTACTAAAATTCAATCCGATCAGAAATTCGGATTGTTGGCGTTTTTTATATTCGGTCGTTCTTTTGGGGGCATTGTCCGGAAAATATGATCCCACAAGGTAGAAGATACACCGAACGCCAGGTGAGGGTATTTGTAATGGTGCAGCGCATGATGGATCATCAGATTCTTCATGAACTTTGGTGGTTTGTTGGTATGCACCTGGTAGTGTACGTAGATGTATCCGAGGTAGCCGAAAATCATTCCTGATTCAAAGGCAAATGCCCATTCACCAATAATCAGGCGGAGCGCAAAATGAATAACAGTCACCAGAAAAATCCAGGGGATAGGAGGCATAATCAAACGATCCTTGTCTTTTGGATAATCGTGGTGAATCCCGTGAACGGTGTATACAAAACGATTTGCGCCAGCAATATTCGAAACCCAGTGAAAGATATACCGGTGGGCAATGTATTCGAAAAAGCTCCAGAATAATACTCCCGCAGAAAACACAGACATTGTCAGCAAAACTGAGAAGTCGTTTCTGATGAAACTTAAATACAGCAGAAACAGCGCGATGGCCGGATAGATGGTGTAGGCAATAAATGCCGGAGTTCGGGTTAAAAACTCTAGAACCGGATTTTTAAATAATTGTCCCGATCCGGGTTTCGGTGTGTATTGCATGGTTCAGCTAATTTTGCGCAAAATTAAGGACTTTCTCATATATACAACAATTCTTTTAGATGGTGATTTTTCAGAACTAAGTTAAGATTTTATTCGCGTTGTTCGGGTATTTCGCTTCGTGAATTTTAAGTGAGCAGAATGAGTGTCTAAGTTTGAAGCAATTGTATAGTACAAAATCGATCATTTTAAAAGTCCCGGATTCCGCAGCATTATTTTTGGTGTTGGAAAAGCAAAATGTTTAAATTTGCCGGCCCGCTGCCAAGGCGGATTTTGATTAAAACTTGCCCGAGTGGTGAAATGGTAGACACGCTGTCTTCAGGAGGCAGTGCCGTAAGGTGTGCTGGTTCGACTCCAGTCTCGGGCACCAAAAAAAGTGAACATACAACGTGTTCACTTTTTTTATTTCAGTACGATTTATTTTTTATTTCTTGTGGATCGTGGATGAAATTCCATTATAGCAGAGCGCAGATAATGCCGGTCGAGGTGTGTATAGATTTCTGTAGTGGTAATGCTTTGATGTCCGAGCATTTCCTGGATGGCGCGGAGATCGGCTCCACCATCTATCAGGTGTGTTGCAAAGGAATGGCGGAAACTGTGCGGTGAAATGTTTTTTGCGATTCCCGCTCTGGCGCAAAGATCTTTTACAATGTGAAAAATCATTACACGGGTAAGCTGCTTCCCCCGGCGGTTGAGAAAAAGAAAATCTTCATGTCCGGAAACTATTTCCTGATGCACGCGGCACGCGCTACAATAGATGTCTATGTATTTCATAGCTTCCTCACCAATCGGTACCAGTCGTTCTTTATCTCCTTTTCCGATTACCCGGATGAAACCCTCATCGGGATATATATTGGTCATCCGAAGCCCGGTTAATTCTGACACCCGTAACCCACAACTATACAATGTTTCGATAATCGCTTTGTTGCGGGTTCCTTCGGGTTTGCTAAGGTCTATTGCGCTGATGATCCAGTCTATTTCTTCTTTGCTCAATACTTCCGGAAGCCGCAGACCTGTTTTCGGGCCTTCGAGCAGTTCAGTCGGGTCATCTTTTATGATATCCTCCAGTAAAAGAAAGCGGTAAAAAGACTTTATTCCGGAAATCAACCTGGCTTGCGATCGTGCAGCCAAACCGAGTTCATTCAACCATTTAATGAAATACTGAAGATCGTGTAGTCGAATTTCTTCCGGATTTTTTTGATTGGCAGCAGCAAATTCAGCGAGTTTTTTGACATCTCTTTCATAGGCCATCAGACTATTATCCGAAAGCCCACGTTCCAGTCGCGAAAATGAAAGAAAACCCTTGATGCCTGAACGCCAATCCATGAATACGTGGTGATGATTTTATTGAATGGTGCTAAATTAGCCGTCGAAAGAACGCCACAGCACTATGCGCATATCAATTATCAACGGACCGAATTTAAATTTGTTGGGAAAACGTGAACCGGAAATATACGGCAACCGGAGTTTTGATGATTTTCTTCAGGGTTTGAGGAAGGAATTTGAAAGTTGTGAACTGTTATTTTTCCAGAGCAACCATGAAGGGGAGTTGGTGGATAAAATACAGGAAGCCGATGGAAAATCAGATGCGCTTATCATCAATGCCGCGGCATACACGCATACCTCTATTGCAATAGGCGATGCTGTAAAAACGCTGGCCATTCCGGTGATCGAAGTCCATATTTCCAATGTTTTTGCACGGGAACCCGAGCGTCACAAGTCGATGATTTCTGCTTCGGCTACCGGCGTAATCGTTGGTCTGGGTTTAAATGGTTACCGATTAGCCATCGGTCACATTTTGGAGGCTTTTAAATAAATTCGCTCTGATCGAGATCCGAAAATTTCCGGTGCTTGTTGATGAAGTATTGCCAGACAACACTCTTTTGGTAAAAACCGGTTCCGTTCGGATCTTTAATTGTAGCAGATAGATTTTTTCTTTTCCTGAGGAACTTTATACAATTGCTATAGAAGCTCACATGCGCACGTAATACTGCCCTGAAGTGAGATAATTGTCCCTGAGATAAAAATTTTAATCCGGCCAATCCATCAAGCGCCATTCGTCTGAACATTTTGAAAAATAAATTCCCATACCGGTAATTTTTTAACAGGAGAAAAAGATTGTTCCTAAAGTTGAGATAGGTTTTTTGCGGATTGATTTTACTGAGTGTACCGCCGCCCTGATGAAAAACCAGGGATTGATGACAAAACATGATTTTTTTACCGGTATTTTTTAATCTCCAGCATAAATCG
>CALDPJ010000117.1 GCA_937911795.1 uncultured Flavobacteriales bacterium
TTGGTCGCGACCACTTCTACGGTGAGTTCTTCTTCGAGAAAAGTGCTGTACTCTACTTCTTCGCCGGTGAATTCCTGCCCGTTGATGGTCCAGGTGTAGGTGTCAAAATCCGGACGATTTGAAACAAGGGTGAAAAGTTCTCCCGCGCAAATCACCTCTGGTGCATCAATACTCAAACTCCCTTCTGAACAATCCATGAAAGTTGTAACGGCCGGTTCGGTAATCACCGGGTCTTTGAAATCGAAGAAGATGCTGGCATGATTCTCAATCACATCCTCCAGGACAACCCCCGGAACTGTTCTAATTCTAAAATGGATGTGTCCGTGACTTCCGGGTTCGTCGGTGGTGCTGTCGGGCAGCATGATGTCGTCGAAAACCCACTCAATGTTGTTGTCCTCATGAAACAGCAGTTCATATTCATGACTGGCGTTGATCATTTCAATGGTGGATAGATCCAGTAATTCGGGCAATTCATCTTCGACCCGAACAATGGTCGCAAAGAAGTTCCCGGTGTTTTGAAAGCGAATTAAATATTCGAGTTCTGCGCCTTCACCGTCTTCTATTTCAGTATAATTCACCACGGGGTAATCCACCGTTTTATCATTCGGATCGTACGCTGCAACGACCTCGTGTACAAAGGAATGCTCATCGTTGTGCACATTGACATCGATAACAGGTGGTGTCGGTTGCACAGATGCTACAGGATTTAAGATAGTACCTGCCGGAGTTCCAACAGCCACCTGCATGGTGACCGAAAAACAATGGGTTTGAAAAAGTTCGAGTTCGTCCATATTCCAAACAATACTACTACCGCTGACATCCCCGCCATCAGATTCAATTACTGATACGTTGAGCATGTTACTATAATCAAAAGTAACTTCGGCACCAGTAGACATGGATCCATGATTGGTAACACAAACCTCATAATCAACAGGAAATCCGGGACGCGGTGGCAGGCCAACAGGTGTAATGGAAACTCCGAAATCGGCCATTTCCGATTGCAGGCAATAGCCAAAATCAGCACCGGTGATTTGAGTGGGTTCTGCTTCGAATACTTCGATGGTATTCACTGCAAATCCTGTCATTGCGGTAGTGTATAAAGTATGTTCCTGGCCGGTCACAACATATGATGTGTATTCTCCTTGTTGGTTAGAATAACCGACAGGAGTACCATCATTTCTATAAATCGTGCGGCCCGTCAATATAGATTCACCAGGTTCATAATCACCACTACAATCCTCATCAATAAAAGTAGTACCAGTAACGGTAACAATCCCAACTTCAGGATTCATAACTGTCTCACAAAATTCTTCACTCAAACCGATCCGAACCATATAAGTAGAGAAGCTAAAACATGGTTCACACGATTGAGAAGGAAGTTCTACGAAAACAAAATTAGTGAGCGGTTGTGCATCACCACTGATCCCGATGTAAATCTCGTCACCCCCTCCAAACATATGAAACATTGGGATATATGAATCATTGGGCGCAACTGCGAAATCCGGAACCATCGGTAACCAGTGATACTTTACCGGATTATTCTCATAGAAAAACTCAGGACTTGTCTGACCAATTTCGGATTCAGCAACGACATTCATTTGTAATGCATCTCTGAGTTCATAATTGAAAAAAAGGTCAATATCAGAAGTATTGGAAATCGCCGCTCCAATACAAAAAATCTGTGCATCGTCAGTAAATGTATATCCCGGGCCGGCACTAAATTCACTATCTCCTATTTCGGATGCAATTCCCTGAAGGGTCCCCAGGTCCTGTGCAAATTCAGCTTCCGAAATACTGAACGTTCTTTCTGCAGTATTGTTTGTCGGATTATCATCCTGTTCATTCTGAATCACTGTAAACTCAAGAAGGTATTCCCCAATTTGAGCTGGTGGCGTAAAAGCATCGAGTGATATGATCATCGTATCACCGGGTGAAAGCGTGAAAACGTCACTGATCACAGTTTCGGAAAATTGGGCATCGTTGGAAACCTCAACTTGCAATTGCACTCCGGTTTGTACCACGCTTCCTTCATTGGCTACCCTTGCATTGAAAAAAAGCGGTCGCAACTGAGACAATGGGTATATGGAATATTCGACATTCAGCCAATCCTGAGATTCGTCAGGATTAAAACTGCCGTACTTCGCTTCTGTAATTGCAAGGTCGTTCTGACTCCAGGCAAGCGAAGTGCAGAGACAAAGAATGAATGTGTAAAGAGTTATAAATTGTTTCATGATTTGGTTGGTTTATATGGCTGGAGGCGAATAATCTTTATTCCTACGGTCAGATTTATTAATTACCTTATAGACACCGGTTCTTCAATTTTGCAAACAACATCGAACTGACACACAAGACAAAAGCAGAAAGGATTCTCCGAAATTAACAAATTTTAGCCTTTGACGAGAAATTAACATTCCAATTAGTAGAGGATAGCTTTCATGGAGATACTGTTGATTGGATCTGGATTTTAAGGAGCAAATTAAAGTATTTACCGAAAACCAGTGACAACCAGTTTTCCAACAGCAACACCACTGGATAAAACACAATGCACCACATATATCCCCGGCCGAAGACCTGAAACATCGATGGTTGTTCCGGTAGTTTCCAATACTTTTTTACCCGTGGAATCATAAATATGCAAAATGGTATTTTCTGTCACTCCCTCAGCACGAACAAAATCAGAAGCCGGATTCGGGTAAAATTCTATCGTTGGAATTTCCGGGCGCTCTACTCCGGTCGAGACACCCGGGCAAGATACCTCAGTAGTGACCGGCGCATCTTCAGAAACGATATCCAATGGAACAGCAGAAAGTTCAACTTCAAAAAAGGCGAGTGAATCAGACGCGGTGAGCATAGAGTCG
This sequence comes from uncultured Flavobacteriales bacterium, assembly GCA_937911795.1. Lineage (GTDB taxonomy): Bacteria > Bacteroidota > Bacteroidia > Flavobacteriales_D > SKUL01 > SKUL01. The sequence goes on from CALDPJ010000117.1 coordinate 2,859, forward strand.
GTGCCTTCAGTTATGGAATAAGACATGGTTTCATCACAAGTAAAAAACTCAGTCAAAGTGCGTTTTTCGAGAATGCTTGAAAAACCCGAAATGTTCTCCCACCCGAAAAAAGCATATTCATCACCTACACCCAAACCGATCTTGTTCCGAAAGCCGCTCATTCTCACCTGATCGAGGAGATTGCCACTGGCATCCAGTTTTAATCCGAGCGAACCAGCCATTCCTCCTTCGCTGTTGGCGACCACTACAATATCGCCCGAAGCATCTTCGGCAATAAAATGAAAGCCAACAATATCGAAAATCGAAGTCTGGTCCTGAACGACTCCCTGCCAGACTTCGATATGCTTTGCCCAGATCAGGTTCCCGGCAGCGTCGGTTCGAAAAACGGTGGCATAGCCCGGAAATGCAGTTTGCGCCGATGCATAAATGAAATCACCATTGGCGGTACGATTCATTGTAAAACCAATCTGCGAGTAATAACGGCGCGTCCAGTTGACCGTTTCAAGGTCAAAGTCAACATTAACAACCTGGCTATTCGAGAGCACCACGTCTATGGAATTTTCGCGAACGTGCATTTCCCACGCCACCACACCGGTCGGCAAATTGGTACTGAAGGCTGCGGTGATTGTTCCGTCGCTCTCCAACCGGACGAATAGATTTTGATACACTCCTTCTTCAAAAGTGCGGAGTTGCAGCAACAGTGTTTCATCGGGCAGTTCTGCCAGCTGTACATGTCCCGAAGCGGAGTCGAAAACCTTGCTCCACAGCACTACTCCATCGCTATTGAGTTTTACAATGTATTGCTGGTAAGGTGTATTCCCGTGCGGATGCACCACACCTTGCACCACCGCACCGCCATCTGCTGTGGCCAGAACATGCGCCACTTCCAGTGACAGCGCAGTATCCAGCGGCTCAAAATATTTTGACCAGATAACATTTCCATCGTGATCTGTTTGTACCACTCGCACCCGCGTCTGGAACTCCGCTTCTGTCCCGTTGATGGTGTTGGCCATCCATATCGCATTGGGCGCCATTGCCACCGCGTTTTTATTGCCGGCCAAAATTGTTGATTCGAAATCAAATTGCACGCTCCATTCCTGCGCGTTGGCAAGTGTGCAGAACAGGAGAAAAAAGAACAGGATGATTTTCATAGTGTTGGTGTGTTTTCGATTAGGTTGACGATGAAAATTGGCGATGGTTGGGAAGGGTTGGGAATCGACAGGAAAGTTGAATCGAGATAGGGCGCACAAGCGTACGGTTGGGTGAGAGAGGTAAAAGGACGCGCGCGAGTTGGGTGCCGGGTTTTAATCCATAAACTTTTGAGGAGAAAAAGTTGA
>CALDPJ010000118.1 GCA_937911795.1 uncultured Flavobacteriales bacterium
GTCCTGCGTTTCGAAAACCAGTTCACCCCAACGATTGTACACCTGCATCTGCAATTGATTGATACAGCCTCCGAAAACACAGAATTCATCATTAAGTCCGTCTCCGTTGGGAGAAAAAATATCGGGCACAAAAAATTCAGCACACCGTTGTCCTACAGTTATCCTTACCTCGGCCGTTGCTTCGCATCCCTCTGCAGAAAGCACAGTTACAGTATACATAATAGACGAATCCGGAGAAGCCACAGGATCAGGACAATCTGTACAGCTCAATCCGGCAGATGGCGACCAGAAGTAATTCACCACCAAACTATCGGGGGATACCACGGCCAATAAGGCAACAGAATCACCCAATTCTATTTCTGCTCCACCGGGAATGACCTCAACCTCGAGATAACCTTCGTCGTTGATTACATAAGTTTCGGTAAAAAGACACCCTACTGAATCGGTAACTTCAACCGAATATTCACCAGCCGGAAGATTTTGTTGATCGGGTTCGGAGCTTCCGTTGTGTAACCAGAAATACTGAACATTTACAGAATCGGGAACTGTTGTCAGATGAATGGATCCATTGCTGTTGCCGCACATTTCCGGTGATAAAACTGCATCAACAGATAAAGATTCCGGCGTTTCCAATTCAGCTGAAAGAGCAGCGTGACAACCTGCGGAATCGGTAATTTCAACCCAATAATTTCCGGCAGACAAACTGTCCAAAACCGTGATGATGCTGTCGCCGGTAGACCAGGTTATCTGAACCGGTCCAGAGTTATTGCTGAATTCCACCGTCAGATGACCGTCATTTTCTCCCGGACACGAAACATGGGCTATTTCGCTCCACTCCGCCGAAATTCCGATAGAAGGCTCGATAGTAAAAGTGAAAGTTTCGGAACAACCTGTTGAATCCTGAACAGTGACTTCATAATCTCCCGCTGCCAGATCACCGGCCAATAAACCGGTGACTTCAGGCAAATTCCACTCCACCGTTGCTCCGGGATTCGCTTCATTCAGTACAACTTCTATGGAACCGTCGTTCAGTCCGCAGCTGGTTTGGCTGATAAAGGTGGTATCGACCATTGATGCAGGTGCATCTACAAAAATGGAATCACCGGATGAACAAAAACCTTCTCCCGAAACAGTTAGCAAATAATATCCTTCATTCAAACCGGATAAAGTATCACCTGCCTCGGGATATCCCGGCCATTCTATCTGCAAACCGAGAGAATCGGAATAATGGACCACAATTTCTCCGTCTGCTGACTCCGTACACATCGGGGCGGTGATCGACACTGAGTATTCCGGATATTCCATGATTTCGACATAAACCGTATCGGCGTCGTAACAACTCGGTGCGTTCATCACCTCCAGCACATACATGCCTGCATTGGCGGTGGAAACAGAATCGATGATTGTAATTTGCTCGTTGCTGTGCAAAGAATCCGGACCAGTCCATTGATAGGCATAATATTGTCCGGCTTCGGCAGATAAATGCAGCGTATCGCCCACACAAAGCGGACTGGTAACAGAAGCCGTTGCAGTTGGTGGTGGCACGGCAATTATATTGACTTTCACACAGGTGGAATAATTACTCCCTCCTTCGGCCCGAACATAATACGTTGTGTTGGTATCGGGAGTGAGCCAGACGGTTCCGCCAATGGCTTCAAAATCGCCATCGCCACCGCAACCATGCGAATACCAGACCCAGTGATGATCCTGGGCCAGCGCACCGCCGGCAACACTCAGCTGAACGCTGTCTCCGTAACAAACAAGAAAGGCATCGGGCGGACCGTTGTCATCACTGTTCCAGAAACCACTTCCACCACCGCTGCCACCTCCGCCGCTTCCTCCATTGCACTCAATATACGAGGCGGGTGTACTTCTATCCATGGTCAACCGGGCCAGGTAGGCATCTGACACGCCACCAGCTAATGAATCCTGATGTTGAGTAAGATAGGTGATGAAATATTCGGAATTGGTATGGCCCGTGATGTAAACAGCGGTAAAACCGAAAACGGCAATGTCTGCGGCCTGTTCCGATAAAAAGCCTCCATAGTAGGTTCCCCAGATGCGGGTACCGGAAGAATCGAATTTATTGACAAAGACTTCGCTTTCTCCGCGAATCCAGTCCTGATGCACATCTTCACTGGAGGAAGGGGGATTTTGTGAAATGGAATTCTCTGAATTGGTTGTGCCGGTAATATAAATGTAGCCTTCGAGGTCGGTTGTAATGGCCGCGGAGATTTCGGTTAAGGTATCACCGATATAGGTCGACCATCTCAAAGAACCTACGCTGTCTATAGAAAATACAAATACATCTTCCTGACCACCGAAAACAGGCTGGTGCGCGAGTGAATCGGCAATGCCAGAGGACGATCGGGTATGACCAACAGCGAAGATTCCGTCTTTGGTGTGCACAATCGAACTGGCCACATCCATTTCTTCTCCGCCGAAATAGGTGCCCCACTGGCGGGTTCCGTCGGGGTTAAAACAAACCGCAAAGGCATCCTGATCTCCGGCCAGCTCACTTTGATGGGTTCCTTCTGTTGCGATTCCATCTGAAGAGAAAGTGCTTCCGGTAAGATAAATATAATCGAGCGAATCTACGGCCAGCCCAAACCCAAAGTCATCGTCTGCTCCGCCATAGTAGGTGCTCCACGTTACATTACCGCCGGTATCGAGTCGGGCGATAAACGCATCGGTTCCTCCGCTGAAAGGATATTGAGGTTCAATTTCCCCATTGCTGAGCCATTCTCCTGAATTTGTGTAACCGCCTATATACACATTGTTCGAAGTATCGGCCACACACGCAGTAGTAGTATCCGCTCCGGCTCCACCGAGAAACGTGGTCCAGATTCTGGTTCCGGTGCTGTCGAACTTCGCAACGAAAGCATCCGTTTCACCGGCATTTTCGGGTTGAAAGGCCCCATCCGAAGCGAGGGAATCATTTGATGTGGTGTATCCGGTGATGAAAATTTCGAACAAACCATTGACAGAAACACTGGTGGCTACATCATCGCCGCTACCACCTAAATACGTGCTCCAGATGCGCATTCCGTGGCCATTGAATTTTGCGAGAAAAGCGTCTGAGTTGCCTCCGTTGTACTCACTTTGGAAGGAACCACTGGTGGCGATATTGATCAAGGCCTGTGTTTTTCCACACATATGCACTTTTCCGAGCGTATCAACTGCTACGCCCAAACCGGCGTCTTCTATCGTATCGCCGTAATACGTTCCCCACTCGAGGTATGGCATTGGGTCGACCACGAGAGTTTGTTCCCCGCTCAATTCAACCGGGTTATTCCACTCCAGGCCAAGAATGATGTAGTCGTTGGTTTGTTCTATCACCCGGTAATGAACCTCAGCCTTTCTTTTTCCGGGAGCAATCCAGCTCTCGGGAATGGACTCAACGAGCGTTCGCCCGGAAAGGGTAAAATGAATTTCCGATGCTTTCACCTCCACGGCATCAAATCCTTCGTACTTCATCCGGATCTGACTGAGTTCGGCGTTGGGATGAACCACCAGATCGTATTTCACACCTGCCCGCTTTTCTTCTGTCACCGCACACACCACATCCACACCGGGGTAAATTT
>CALDPJ010000119.1 GCA_937911795.1 uncultured Flavobacteriales bacterium
ACCGCCAGCGTTACCAGCAATAACAACAAGAACAATCCGAAACCGATAAATTTCAGGAGGCGCATAATTTTGGCGGGGGAAAAGGCCACAATTTAAAAAAGAAATATCAGCCGTGCCGCACAACTACCATCTCTGAACGCGGAATCTCTAAAAAAGAATTTTGCGCTACCTTCGCCGCGTTATGTCATTATCAAAATTTGTCTTCGAAAAAGCGGGCTGGAAATATGAAGGTGGGCTTCCGGCCGGCGTAAAGAAATGTGTTTTGGTTGCTGCCCCGCATACCAGTAACTGGGATTTTGTGATCGCCCGTCTCGTATTTAACTTCCTGGGAGCTAACGTTCGAATGCTGATCAAGAAAGAAGCTTTTTTCTGGCCGCTCGGATATTTCTTAAAAAAGATGGGCGGAATTCCCATCGACCGGTCGCGCAGAACCAACTCGGTTGAGCAGATCGCCCAATTATTTCACGATCATGATGAGCTGGTGATTCTTTTTACTCCCGAAGGGACCAGAAAGTATTCTCCGAAATGGAAACGCGGTTTTTATTTTGCCTCCGACGCCGCAAATGTTCCGATTGTTCTGGGATATGTTGATTACGCTAAAAAACTAGGTGGGATCCGACCTGAGATTTTCGAAAAATCCGGAGATATGGAGGCGGACATTGAACGGATCCGGCAATTTTATTTTCAGTACCGCGGAAAACATCCCGAACACGACGTTCACTAATAAAAAAAAGCCGGAGTAAATCCGGCTTTTTAATTTTAGTTCAGTACGAAACACATATCGCTGATGTGCTGCGATTTCCGAAAGCTTACGGCCTTCGAATAGTTTAGAATGTTATTAATGGTGTGGCTACCGGGTTCCATTTCTGCCTCTTTGGAAACAGGGAGAACTGATTTCAACAGTTCTTTCTCGTTTCGGGAGAAATTTGCCAGTGCATCAAGTGTAGAGTTTTTCATAAGCGTTTATATCTGATGAATAATGAATTTCAATATCCACAGAACGCGACTCCCAATCACTTATTTTACGAAGCAGGATTTTTTTAATCGCGTGTGAGAATAATCTTCTTCTCTTCCACGATTTTCCGCATGTTCAGGATGGCATAACGCATACGCCCAAGCGCTGTATTAATGCTAACATTGGTAGATTCGGCAATCTCTTTGAAACTCATATTCTGATAGTGCCGCATAAAAACCACCTGACGTTGTTCTTCGGGCAGAAGTTCGATCAGCTGTTTAACATCAGAATGTATCTGTTCCTCCACCAACCGATCTTCGATGTTCGCTTCATTTACAGAGATGCTGGCAAATACATCGTACTCATCATCGCTCCGCGACATGGGCATTTTTTTGGCTTTTCGAAAATGATCGATGGCAAGATTGTGCGCAATGCGTGTCACCCACGGAAGAAATTTACCCTCCTCGTTATATCGACCGCTTTTTAAGGTATTAATCACCTTAATGAAAGTGTCCTGAAAAATATCTTCAGCCACTTCGCGGTCTTTTACCAATAAAATTACGTGGGTAAATATTTTGGACTTGTAGCGGTTAATCAGCGTTGCCAGAGCATTCTCACTTCCGGCTAAATAACTTTTTACCAAGTCCTTGTCCTCAAGTCTTGAAATCGACATAACTCTCCTCTTTTTAGTTCAACACTACGTTCAACAGAACGCTTTTCTTTAATTGTAAGAGTAAAAGTCTATGCGATAAAGGTAATTGGTTTTGAGGGTTTTGAAGCAAAAAACAGTTGATCAGATGGAGAAAGTTACTCGATTCAACTTCTTTTCAACTTTAACAAATATAATGCATTCGCCACATACCAAGCAAATTTTAATGGCTAATTTTGCATTTTGACTAAAATCACCTCCATCTCAATGCCTAAAATCGATCCGGGTTCTGTTTCTGAAAAGGATTACATCATCATCAAAGGAGCGCGTGTACACAACCTGAAAAATATTGATTTAGCCTTACCGAGAAACGAGTTTATCGTATTTACCGGTTTGTCGGGATCCGGAAAATCCTCACTGGCATTCGATACATTATACGCAGAAGGCCAACGGCGATATGTAGAAAGCCTGTCAGCTTATGCCCGCCAGTTTATGGGTAAACTCGATAAACCGGATGTCGATCGCATCGACGGCATCTCCCCTGCCATAGCCATAGAACAGAAAGTGGTATCGCGAAATGCCCGATCGACTGTGGGAACGAGTACAGAGATTTACGATTACATCAAGTTGCTGTATGCGCGGATCGGAAAAACCATTTCACCCGTTTCCGGTCAGGAGGTGAAACGCCATCAGTTAAAAGATGTAGTGCACACCATTGAACAACTCGATCCGGAAACAAGATTGCTCGTTGCCGCACCGGTTGTGCGCCCGGAAGACCGAACCATTCCGCAGCATCTGGACATACTGCTGCAGCAAGGTTACAGCCGGGTTTTGGTAAACAACTCGGTGGAACACATCGAAGACCTGAAAGATGATAACATTCCCAAACCCGCTGATGAGGTATTGTTATTAATAGACAGAGTAACTGCAGACACCGAAGACGAAGAAAATCTGAGCAGGATTTCGGATTCTCTGGAAACAGCCTTTGCCGAAGGTCACGGTATTTGCTACCTTTTTGAATTACAGGAAAAAGGATTAAAGCGACACGAATATTCTAATCGTTTTGAACTGGACGGAATGACTTTCGAGGAACCGAATGTGCATTTTTTCACCTTCAACAATCCCGTGGGTGCCTGTAAAACCTGTGAGGGATTTGGTTCTGTAATCGGAATCGATCCGGAGGCGGTAATTCCAGACACCACAAAATCCATTCACGACGAAGCCGTTGTTTGCTGGAAGGGCGAAAAAATGTCGGAATGGAAGGAATCTTTTATCAGAACCGAAGGAAAGAAGGGTTTTCCTATCCATAAAGCCATTCAGGAACTATCAAAGGAGCAGGAATCCTTACTTCAAAAATGGATAGATGATTTCTTCAAAATGGTGGAGGAAAACCTATATAAAATCCAATACAGGGTAATGCAGGCGCGGTATCGGGGACGCACTAAATGCGGTACCTGCCGCGGTACCAGACTACGCCCGGATGCATTGTATGTAAAAATAAACGGTGCGGACATTGCTGAGCTCAGCAATTTACCTATTGATCAATTGAAAGAATGGTTCGATAAAATTAAACAGAACAAAACAGAACAAACCATTTCAAAACGGATTTTGACCGAAATAGAACAACGGTTAAAAACCTTATTGGACGTAGGTTTGAGCTACCTTACCTTAAACCGGTTGGCCAACTCCCTATCCGGCGGTGAAAGCCAAAGGATACAACTTACCAAATTTTTAGACAGCA
>CALDPJ010000120.1 GCA_937911795.1 uncultured Flavobacteriales bacterium
CCTTCATAGCCATAAATGGTTCCTCCTGTTGGAAAATCAGGAGCTTTAATGTATTCCATTAAGCCGGCAACATCAATTTCCCGATTATCGATGTAGGCTATTATTCCATCAATTATTTCAGAGAGATTATGTGGAGGCATGTTGGTAGCCATACCAACCGCAATTCCACTTGCCCCGTTCACCAGCAAATTGGGAATCCGGGTAGGCATTACTGTTGGTTCTTCCAATGAATCGTCGAAATTCGGTCGGAAGTCAACAGTTTCCTTATCAATATCACTTATAATTTCTTCCGCGATTTTCCGCAACCGGGCTTCTGTATACCTCATTGCGGCAGGGCTATCGCCATCTACAGAACCAAAATTACCCTGGCCGTCTACCAAAGGGTATCGCAACGACCAATCCTGGGCCATTCGCACCATGGTGTCATAAACAGATGAATCGCCATGTGGATGGTACTTTCCAAGTACTTCCCCAACAATCCTTGCAGATTTTTTATAAGGTCTGTTGGAAAGGACACCCAGGTCCATCATTCCGTACAAAACCCGTCGGTGAACAGGTTTTAACCCATCCCTTACATCAGGAAGTGCACGCGACACAATTACCGACATTGAATAGTCGATATAGGCCGACTTCATTTCATCCTCAATATTTATAGGAATCAGTTTTTCACCTTCAGCCATAAAAATATACGTTTAATTGTCTTTTTTAAATTGTTTCAGTTTACTCCATCGCGGATCAATGTCGTCTTCTTCACGTTTTTCATTCAGTTTCTTGAGTAATTCAATCGCCTCGGGATTACATTCACCTTCCGGATGAACGTTTTTTACCGGCATAGCGAGTACAATGAACTCATATATATAAGGAGCCACATCGAATTCGTATGCCGAAGGCGCGACGAATGCAAGTTCCTCACCGGCTTCATCACCTTCTTCACCATATTTAACGATGAGCTTTTCCTTGCTCTCTATCGGAACAGCCAACGGATCTCCGCAAAGATCACATTCGCGAGTAACATTTCCGCTGATATGGAAAAGAAGCTCCATCATGGTGCTTTTTTTATCCAGCTCAAGCGACACCTGCAACCGGCCCTGCTCTATTAAACTTCCTTCAAACGCTGAAAAGAACGAATCATCAACTTCAAAATCGAAGTGGTGAACTGTTTCCTTTAAACCTTCAAACTGAATAAAAAAATCACGTCTGCGATCCACGTCTCTTCAATTTTACGGTTGTGTAAAAGGAGCGCAAAGGTACAAATTCGGAAGAACTATGAAAATATTCTGCCGCTTATTTACAGTGGTGGTTTTTGCCGTTGCAGAGGATTGGCAGAAATTTCACGATAAAATTTTCGTTGACGGTAAATATCGCAGGCAGTGTAAACTGCAGCCCGAAAGGAATCGGGCGATGCCATATTCTTTCCGGCGATGTCCATTGCAGGTCCGTGGTCTGGTGATGTTCTTACGATCGGCAGGCCCGCCGTAAAATTCACTCCGCTTTCAAACGCCAGTGCTTTAAAAGGCGCCAGACCCTGGTCGTGATACATGGCCAGCACCGCGTCGAAATGTTTGTATTGGCCGGTACCGAAAAATCCATCTGCGCCATAGGGTCCGAAAACGAGGTGCCCCTGATTCTTTGCTGCCGTAATGGCCGGCGCAATAACTTTTTGTTCTTCGTCGCCCAGCAATCCGTTATCTCCGGCGTGGGGGTTGAGTCCGAGTATTGCGATTTTCGGTTTCTCTACACCAAAATCCTTCAGCATTGAAGACTGCAGCAGCGCGATTTTTTCTGAAATAAGCTGAGTAGTCAATGCTTTCGAAACCTCGCTCAGCGGCACATGGCCGGTTGCAACTGCTACCCTCAGTCCGTCGCCCACCATCAGCATCAGGGCTTGTCCGGTGTTGCTGTAGTTCGCCAGAAATTCTGTTTGGCCTGGAAAACTGAATTCTTCGGATTGCACATTACTCTTGTTGATGGGTGCCGTAACGAGTACATCAATTTTATTGCTGGCAAGATCTTCGGTGGCCCTGATTAAGGATTGCACTGCCAGTTTACCCGAAGCAGCAGTGGCTTTACCAAATTCAACCATCACTTCTTCGTCGGTAATGTTGATCAGATTGACGTGCTTCGGGTGGGCATCTTCCGATCTTTTTATCTCGTGAAAAGAAAAATCGGTAATTCCCAATGCTTTTCTATGGAACATTGCCACTTTTGAGGAACCATAAACCACCGGTGTGCAGATGCTGAGCATACGGTTGTCCTGAAAAGTTTTCATAATCACCTCCAGACCGATTCCGTTACAATCTCCGAGGCTGATTCCTACCTTAACTCTTTGTGACATTTATTTCCGGTTCTTTTAATTGGCAGCATTCTGATATTCATTCAGTAATCTAATGTGAAATGAAACAAAAATGCTGATTTATCATTCTGCATGACACAGGCAAAATTAATCTTTTATGAGGTAGTAAGATGGCTTGTTTTTTGATGAGCAGGTTCCACCGTCCGAAAACAGGCGTGTCTCCGGTATTCGCCCTAATATTCGTATCTTTAGACCCCTTTTAAAAAAATATGCGCTCACTTTTAATCGGCTGCTTTTTATTGTTTTTCGGAACAACCGCTTGGGCCACCCACAACCGGGCTGGTGAGATTACCTACCAACACGTATCCGGCACCACTTATCAGATTAAAATAACCACCTACACCAAGTTAAGTGCTCCGGCCGACCGGGAATGGATGCCCATCAATTATGGAGACGGGTCACCCCAGGACAGTATTCAACGAACGTTTTGGGAAAATTATATATCGCTTGACGTGCGCTACAACGTTTATATTAAAAATCACACATTTCCGGGTCCCTCAGACTCTAACGGATATCGGTTAATCTCCGAAGACCCCAACCGGAATGTCGACCTTCTTAATCTCGGAAATGAATTATCGGTCAATCTGGTTTTTGCGATTGAAACGTACTTACGCATTCATCCTACGGCCGGGGTTAACAATTCTGTTCAATTGCTCAACCCACCACTCGAT
>CALDPJ010000121.1 GCA_937911795.1 uncultured Flavobacteriales bacterium
CCTGGCGGTTGCAGGATATCTGTATCAACTAAAACCGCAATACAGCGGCGAAATTGCCCTTCCGAATCTGGAAGATACTGTGAGGGTGCAGTTTGATGACCATGGAGTTCCGCACATATACGGCAACAACGTCGGCGACACGTATTACGCATTGGGATACCTGCATGCTCAGGAACGCCTTTTTCAAATGGACCTGTTGCGTAGAGTAGGAGCAGGAGAGTTATCTGAGTTTTTTGGTGCGGCAACAGTAGAAGTAGACCGGCTGTTTCACACCCTGGGCTTACCGGAATATGCCCAGTCATCCGCAGATAAATTTAACTCACTGGATCCTGAACTTCAAACCATAATCAATCAGTACCTCCGGGGTGTCAATCATTTTGCTGAAACAGGACCTGTACCGCTCGAGTACTTAATCGCCGGATTGCCCCGCGAACCTTTCGAAGTGGTGGATATTTACCGCATTGCCGGATATATGGCTTTCAGTTTTGCCGCAGGCCTTCGCACCGATCCTTTGGTACAGCACATTCATGATCAACTGGGCGAGGAATACCTTTACGATCTTGCTTTGCATCATGCACCCGGTGAAGCCGTGGCACCTTCGGGCCGTGTTTTGGATTCTAAAGGCGAAGGCATTCTGAATTTTACTTCGGCACTCGATAAAATTCCGGTTCCATTAATTACCGGTAGCAATACCTGGGCGGTTTCCGGAAGCAAAACCGCTTCGGGTAAACCCATTCTCGCCAACGACACGCACATAGGTTATTCACAGCCTTCTACCTGGTTTGAAGCACATCTTGAGTATCCGGGGTTCCGGTTGTACGGAAATTTTCTGGCTGGTATTCCGCTGGCATTAATTGGTCACAACGATCAAATCGCCTGGGGATTAACCATGTTTGAGAACGATGATATGGACTTTTACCGCGAAGAATTTCATCCGGAAGATTCGATGCTCATCCGGAGTAAAAATGATTATTGGGTTCCTCTTGAGCAGAGAAAAGTGGTGATAAAAGTAAAAGATGCACCCAACGATACACTGCTGATCCGGATTTCTCCGCATGGACCATTGGTCAATAATATCCTGAATCAACCGGTGGAGTACCCGGTTTCATTGTACTGGACGTACACTCAAAAAATCAATGCATTGCCGGAAGCATTTTACGCTTTAAACGGCGCACCCGATATGGAGACGGCCAAAGATGCAATTGAGTTAATTCACGCTCCGGGTTTGAATATTTCTTATGCCGATACAGCCGGAAACATTGCACTGTGGTCTGCGGCCCATCTCATCCAACGGCCGGATCATGTCAATTCAAAGCTTATACTCAATGGTGCGACCGGAGCCGACGATCCGCTCGGGTTTTATCCTTTTGATGCCAATCCCCAGGTGGAGAATCCAATGTCAGGATTGATTTATTCTGCCAATAGCCAACACGATTCTACTGCATTTGGTGTGATGCATCCGGGGTATTACACGCCCCCCGTACGGATGGAACGAATTGCAAAAATGCTGAAGCAAAGAGAAGATTGGGATATAGAAAAAATGAAGGTCGTCATCACCGATCATTATTCTGAGGCTGACGCTGAACTGGCCAAACATTTATTCTCGATTCTGAAAGTTTCAGCAGATAACGAACTCATTGAATTTTATAGCAACCTGGAAACCTGGCAGGGAGACCACGATCTGCAAAGCGCGGTGCCGGTGTTGTATTATCCGTTTTTGTATCATTTAATGGAATCCACATTTGGTGACGAGCTGGGGGAAGAACAGTTTGAGGCCTATCTCAATACCTATCTCATGAAACGGACGAATTTTAAAATTTTCTACGAGGACAGTTCTATCTGGTTCGATGATGTCGTCACAAAAGAGACAGAAAGCAAGCAGGATGTTGTAATTTCCGCCGCTAAATCAGCCATGAACCAATTGAATAAACAATATCCTGATGGTAATTATCCGGAATGGGGGGATGTTCATACTCTTACGTTTGCCCATCCGATGGCTTCGGTTGCTCCACTGGATCGGTTGTTCAACGTTGGACCTTTTCCAATAGCCGGAACCAATGAAAGCATTAACCAGCAATCCTTTGTATACAATGATGAAGGAGTTTATCCAGTGAAACACGGGCCTCAAATGCGTATTCTCATTGATATGGCAGAGATTGAAAATTCTGTGAGCGTCAATCCAACCGGGCAATCCGGAAACCGGTTCAGCGAATACTATTCCGATCAATCCGAAATGTTTATCAATGGGGCATTCCGACCTCAATTAATGAACAAAAAGGAAATCGCAAAGCATTCGGTACACACCTTACTATTTACACCTGAATAATGAAGATTTTCTTAACGACGACGTTTGTTTTAATTGTTTTGTGGAGCAATGCCCAGTGCCACGAAAACCGGTATCTGGAAGCACTTTATGACAGTGAGTTGTTAACCGATCAGGTTTATCAGGGCGCCTGGGGTTTGTCGGGGCTTTGTTTGTCTGAAACATCGGTTTCTTATGCGGATTATGATCTGGATATTTATCAACCTGCCGGTGATCCGTTGAACCAGCGGCCCTGCATTGTTTTCGCGCACGGTGGTGCTTTTCTGGGAGGAAGCAAAGAAGTCAATCCTGTGCCGGCATTTTGTCATCGTATGGCCGAAAGAGGATTTGTTGTGGCATCCATCAATTACCGGAAATGCTTTAATCCCTTATCCGAAAACAGCAGCATTCGTGCGGTATATCGCGCGGTACAGGATATGAAATCAGCGGTAAGGTACATGAAAGCCACGTCCGAAGAGTGGGGCATCGATACCAGTTTGGTCTTTGCAGGAGGGAGTAGTGCCGGAGCAATAATGGCCATGCAAGCGGCTTATCTCGACGAAGCTGAACGCGTAGAAGATCTGCCTCAAACCTTTCTAAGCGGAGATCTGGGCTGCCTGGATTGCTCGGGTTCATACCAGAATGTTAGCAGCAGACCTCATGCTGTTCTCAACCTGTGGGGAGCCGTTGCGGATACCACCTGGATTTCGGCTCCGAACAATGTACCGGTCGTTTCTTTTCACGGCACCGCCGATGATGTCGTCTATTACGATACCGATCATCCATTCAGTTTTCCGTTGTTCCCCGAGCTGTATGGTTCTTCGCCAATACACGTAAGGCTCGATCAACAAGGCATCATCAACCAATTGTTTACGCTTGAAAATCAGCCGCACGAAGCCTGGAATGATTCCCTCTATTTTGAAATGATTGTCGCGGAGTCAGCGGCATTTTTATATGATCATTTTTTGAAACCGATTGCGCCTGAAGTCGAATCGCCAACCGTAGCGTGTCCTGGAAAAACGGTGAATGTATTTTACGAATCTGAAGACGAGAACACGACTCATTGCCTCGATATTCCAGGTGGTGAAATTGTTGGTTACGGAGATGGATTTATAGAAGTAATGTTTACCGATACCGGAAGCTATGCGGTGAATGTCTGGAGCCGGAACCAGTGGGGTGCATTGAGTGATACGGTTCAAACGTTCATTGAGGTAGTTCCTCCACCAGAAAATTTTGATATTGTTTTTTCTGCGGATACATTGTTCGCAATACCGGGTTATGAATATGAATGGTATCTCGATGCGGTGTCAATTCCCGGCGCTGATCAGCCTCAATGGATAGCTACCGCCAACGGAACTTATGAGGTAGTCGTCACCGACAGCAATGGCTGCTCCACCACTTCTGCGCCATTGTTGTGGATCACAACCAATACACAAGAAGTCGCTCAGGGAATAAATATATTTCCAAATCCGGTGCGCGGTAAATTCCGGATAGAAGGAATCGAATCAGCATCTGCCCATCTCGAACTTTGCGATATGAATGGAAAAGTGCATTGGTCGGAACAGGCTCGTTTACCGGCCGAATTTCCGGTGACCAATATTTCGCCGGGAATGTATGTTCTTCGGGTTCAAACGGCTCAATTCAACTGGAATACAAAATTGATCATCAATCCGTAAATTGCTCAAAATTTCACAGAATGAAGAATCTCTTATACCTCGCTATTTGTTTTGTATTACTGATTGCGCATGGACAGGTAATCGGACAGCAAAAGGAATTGGACAAAGCTGCTTTCGTGCCCACAGAAAATGCTTTTTATCAGGAGATAGAAAGTGCTTTGGATGGATCATCCCAACTGAATAAGGATTCTAAAAAGGTTTTTAAACTTCAGATTGATCCGGAAATAATTCCTCAATCGCCGGATGAGTTTGAAACCGTTTGGTGTCACGATCCGATTTCTCAGGGGAGAACAGGAACCTGCTGGTGTTTCAGTACCACTTCCTTTTTTGAATCAGAAGTATACCGGATCACCGGAAAACAAATGAGGCTTTCTGAATTGTACACCGTGTACTGGGAATATGTTGAAAAAGCGCGGGAATACGTGCGGACAAGAGGAAAATCTGCCTTTGCTGAAGGCTCTGAGACCAACGCCGTTTCACGAATGATGGCAACCTACGGAGCTGTTCCGTTGAGTGCCTACAGCGGAAAACCCGAGAACCTGCCGTACCACGATCATGCGGCAATGTTTCAGGAAATGCGCACCTATCTTCAATCGTTAAAAAGAGACCACAACTGGAATGAACAACAGGCGCTGGTAACCATCCAATCCATTCTCGATCATCATATGGGAAAGCCGCCGGTACAGTTCAACTTTGAAGGAAAACAATTTACTCCACAAACTTTTATGGATGACGTGATGAAGATTGTGCCAGAGGATTATGTCAATTTTATGTCATTGATGGAAGCTCCGTTTTATTCAAACACTGTTTACGATGTTCCGGATAACTGGTGGCGCAGCGATGACTATTTCAATGTGCCGCTGACAGATTTTATGAAAGCGATTGATCAGGCGCTGGAGATGGGTTATAGTTTATCCATCGGCGGAGATGTTTCCGAATCCGGTTATTTGCCGGAGTATGATGTTGCTGTAATTCCGGATTACGACATACCATCCTCGTACATCAATGACTATAGCCGCCAGATGAGATTCTCTAACCGGTCTACCACCGACGATCACGCAATTCATCTCGTTGGTTCAACGATGAAAGACGGTGAGAAATGGTATCTGATCAAGGATTCTGGCAGTGGAGCTCAAAATGGTAAGCACAAGGGATATTATTTTTATCACGAAGATTTCATTCGATTAAAGACTATGTCCTTTACCGTACACAAGGATGCGGTGAAAAATTTGCTTCGGGCAGCAAGAAACTAAATCGATTTCGTTTATTTGTATCGTGCAAATTATGAATCCATTGAAAACATTTGTCACTCTTGTATTCTGTCTGTTCGCTGTTCAACAGATGGTTTTTTCTCAGGCTGTGGAAGCGGATACCATTCCATCCAAAGAGGAAATAACCGCTTACCAGATAGAAACGGCGAGGGCACATCGCAGTGCTGGTGATCAGTTCTATACTGATGAATTGTATACAGAAGCCATTGAGGAATATTCCAAAGCCATCGATATCAATCCTTACGACCGTATTGCGTGGTACAATCGGGCATTAAGCCGGCATAAGCTGGAAGACGTGCCGGGAGCAATTGCTGATCTGAACCGGATCCTCGCTTTGGAGTCAGGCTTTGTCAGTGCCTATTTCCTGCGCGGAAGCTATTATTATGATCTGGAGGATTACAGAAGATCGAAAATCGATTTCACCTCCATTATTTCGGTCCGACCCAATAGTGCGCTCTCCTACCGGAAACGCGGAACCGTTCGCTTTCAGATGAAAGATCGAAACGGAGCATTGAAAGATTATAGCGAATCCATTCGGCTCAACCCAAGAGACCCGATTGCCTACCACGATCGCGCTGTAACCCGCGAATACCTTGGAGACAAAAAGGGTGCAAAAGACGATGAAAAGAAAGTTAAGGAACTGGAAGCTCTGTTGAATGAAAAATAATTGAATCAATCCGGAAGTTAAAGGCTTTGGGTACAACTTCGGTTGGCCGCTTCCGTCAGCCTGTATATAAAATAGAATAGTTGTTTTCAATCCTAAGTATACCGATGAGATATCTGTCGTTGATCATATTTGCTCTTTTATTCAGCTGCACTCAAATTAGTTTTGCTCAACTCATCGTAGAAAATACAATGACCGTTGAGGAATATGTACAAAACGTCCTGTTGGGAGAAGGCGTAAGTGTTTCGAACATCATGTATAATGGTCTTCCTGCAAATCAGGTGCAGGCACATGTCGGTTATTTTAACGGCGAAAATTCGAATTTCTATTTCGACGACGGAATTATAATGGCGACCAATACTGTAGAAATTGCTGCATGTAGTCCTGAAGGTGTGTCGGAAGGAATGGGACCAGAGCCTGATTTGGCACAATTAATAAACCTCAGCGGTTCTGATGAATTACATGACGTTTCTGTAATTGAATTTGATTTTATTCCTCAAGGGGATACACTTAATTTTGGCTATGTATTTGGATCACGGGAATATCACAGCTGGGTGTGCTCACCTTATAATGATGTATTTGGTTTTTTTCTAAGTGGACCAGGAATTAATGGTCCGTTCTCAAACAATGCAGAGAATATTGCAATCTTACCTGATGGCACTGCGGTTGCGATAAATAATGTCAATAATGGTAGCCCGAGTGGTTTTCCCTGTTCTTATGACGGAAATTTTTGTCCTTGTAATGCTGAATATTTCACTGATAATGGTGGTGGTAACGGGACAGGAATGCATTCGGATGTTTGCTTTGGAGGATACACTGTTCCCCTTGTGGCAGAAGCAATTGTGCAATGCGGTTTATCTTACCATATCAAATTGGCGATAGCAAATAAAAATGATGGCATACTACAGTCAGTTGTTTTCCTCGAAGGAGGAAGTTTTTCCAGCAATGCTCCGGTAGAAGTCAACCTGGCGGTTTCGAGCGGTATCAACGATTCAACACTTGTTGAAGGATGCGGAGGGGCTACCTTTTTCTTCAACCGGGAACTGGACTTTGCGGAACATACCATCTATTTCGGTTTTGAAGGCACAGCGACCAATGGAGTGGATTTCACCTTATTTCCCGATAGTCTGGTATTTCCTATAGGAGAAACCCAGGTTTCATATGAAATTGAAGCATTTCACGATGGGATTATCGAAGGGCTGGAATCAGTAACTCTTTTGGTAGAAAACGAAAATGTTTGTGGTGCCGATAATATAGAATCAGAATTCACCTTTTACATTGATGAATACCCGGTAATGGAATTGGTTGGTCACAATGGATTCATTGATTGCGGAGAACCCATTGATTTAATTCCGGAACTCTCTGGTGGTAATCCACCGTATGAGTACCTCTGGAGCACCGGGCAGACTTCACCACAAATTACTGTTTCACCGGAATTCACTACCACGTATTCCGTTACTGTTACCGATTCCTGTAGCCTTTATCAGGATTCGGCTTTTTTTACAGTTGAAGTTCCGGTGTATGACACATTAAAGGTAGATATAGGTGACTCCTGGTCACTCACGTGCATTACCGAGGTGCTGATCAATCCCGAAATTTCGGGTGGCTCAGGAGATTTCACTTATGAATGGTTCAACAATGGTACCCTTGTTTCTGATGTTCCCCAATGGAATACCTTACCCGAAGGAGATGGCGTACTGCAATTTACAGTAACCGATCATTGCGGTAATACCGCCAGCGATTCACTAACCTATGAAACTCCACCAGTAGACATAAATGTCAGTATTGGAAATGATTATTTTGTTTCCTGCGTCGATGAAACTCCCATTCCGAGTTATTATTCAGGTGGCGTAGGAGAATATTCTTTTGAATGGTATGTCGACGGAATACTCTATGATTCCATTCCATCTATCCAGTTTCAGACCGATGTTACAAGTCAGGTGGCGGTATTCATCTATGACCAATGTGGTAATGTCGACAGCGATACGATTACGGTTCATGTCCCCGATATTCCGCTCGAACTAACCATTTCTACGGACACTACGATCTGTGTAGGAGGACAGGCAAGATTATTTGCCGAGGCCAGTGGAGGAGAAGATGGATTCTCCTATTTCTGGTCACCAGGAAATCTCACCACCCCTGAAATATTTGTATCGCCTCTTGACACAACTACCTACACAGTAAAAGCGGTGGATATTTGCGGTGATACGATAACAGATCAGGTCACGGTAAACGCTACCCATGTAAATGCCGAATTTGAACTGGAATATGTCGGGACACATGGAATCGAACTAACCAATTTGTCTACATCCAATGCCAGCAGCTTTTTGTGGTATTTCGGCGATGGATTAAAAAGCCATCTTTTTGAGCCGGTACACGAGTATTATTCGGCCGGGACATATATGATCACCCTGCAAGTCACCGACACGCTCGGTTGCAGCGATGTTGTTTCTCACCGATACAACCCGCCCATGTTTGTTTACATTCCAAATGCATTCACCCCGAATGCAGATGGATTGAACGAGGTGTTCAAAGCCAAAGGTGTGTCGGTAAAATCTTTCGAAATGCGGATTTACAACCGCAGCGGTGAATTGCTGTTTCATACTACCGATATCGAAGAAGGGTGGGATGGAAGTGTCAACGGCAGCGACTACTTTGCCATCAATGAGATTTATGTAGTAGAGTATATGGCAGAGTCTTACGAAGGAGAGAAAACAGAAGGTACAACGCACGTCACCATCATCCGATAATTACTATTTTTGCCTTGCTTTTGGTTTTGAAGAAGCAACCATTGCTTCCGAGATTAAAAGGGAATCCGGTGTGAATCCGGAACTGTTCCCGCAGCTGTAAATTCTCACTGCGGTTTGGCCCAATCAAAATCCACTGTTGCTTTGCAATGGGAAGGATGCCGAACCAGAGATAAGTCAGAAGACCTGCCAACGGCCAATATTGAACTGCAAACTTTCGGGTAAAAAGTTGGTACGTTGGGCAGATCATCTCTCAATTCACCTTGCTTTTTTCCTGGTCATTCGCAAAAGCACATGGTCAGGTATTTTATTGGTACACTTCTGTTATTCGCCATAGGTTCCGTCTGGGCACAACCCGCTGATACGCTGGTGCTGCCGGAATTCGAAACCACCGAGCTGCGGTTTCGTCAGCTGCAGGATTACCTTCCGGCGGTTACCGGCGACAGCGCAGCCATGGAATTTTACCGCGAGGGTTCTGTGGTGAACCTGCTTCAGAATACTTTCCCGGTTATTGTCCGCAGCAACGGACCGTCGGCTTCGGTTACCATCTCGAACCGGGGTCTTGCGGCAGCACACACCGCAGTGTTCTGGAATGGGATCAACATCAATGCTCCGACTACCGGACTGGCTGATTTTTCACTCATTCCGGCGGCCTTTGTCGATCATATTGCGCTTTCGCTTGGTGGCTCAAGTGCGGTGATGGGAAGTGGACTGATCGGTGGAGGAATTCATTTGAATTATCGCCAGCCCGATAATGAAACATTAAATATTTCGATCTCTCAGTCCATGAGCACGATCGGAAATGCAGAAACCGCTGTGAGGGCCGCGGTTGCGGGAGAGAACTGGCGGTCAAAAACAAATATCGTCTGGCACCGCGGACTTAACAAGTACCGGTTTTACAACAATGCTAAAAAGGATGCTCCGGAAGAAATTCGCTCCGGCAACGATTTTACACAATACGGATTCACGCAACGTTTGTCGCGCAATATTGGGGTACACAACCTGAGTATCGATTTGTGGGCGCTGGAAACCGAACGACAGATACCTCCCGGATTGACGGCCGCCAATCAACAGGAAGAACAGTCGGACCGTAATTTAAAAGCGGTTTTACAGGCGGACCTGAATTTCAGAAAAATCAAAAGCCGTTTTCAATTGGGCGTTCTGCACGATGAATTACAGTACCGGAATAAACACGAAAACAATTCCGACATCAGGAGTTCAACAGTATTGCTGAATGCAGACTTTACGGCTGTTCTTAGCCGATACCTTCAATTGAATTTCGGCACGAACAACCAGATTCAACAAGCCGCAGTGGCAAACTTTTACACCCAAACAGAGCAAATTCTGACCAATTCCGTTTATGCCGGCAGCCATTTTACTTCGCGAAATAATAATTTGGAGCTCAATCTTATGCTGCGGTACGATGCTTATTCTGAGTATTCCAATGCATTTTCACCGTCGTTTGCGGTTTCTTACCAGACATTTAAATGGTTGAAGTGGAAACTTTCGGCCACCCGAAATTATCGCATTCCCGGATTCAACGATCGTTTCTGGTTCCCCGGTGGAAATCCTGATCTCATTCCTGAAGATGCCTATCAATTGGGTTTCGGACCGGAATTTAAAGTCATCGCCCGAAAATATATCAGTCTCGGGGTCGCAGTCAACGGATTTTACAATCTTATCGATAACTGGATTCAGTGGATTCCGCAGGGAATTTACTGGGGAGCTGTGAGCTATAAATCTGTTCGCACCACCGGGGCAAATATAAATTCCCATTTCCGATATCAAAAAAACCACTGGAATCTGAATGCTTCCGGAGCGTACAATTTTACCTATGCGCAAAACCTGGAATCTGAATTTGATGATGCGCTCAACGGGAAAATTCTTCCGCACATACCCCTGCAAAAATTTTCGGCCAGTGCCGGTTTCGGGTGGAAGGGATTGCATTTATTCCTGAACACATCCTACACCGGAAACCGTTTCATTTCAACCGACAACAAGCGTGAGATGGAAGCTTTTATGCTCACCAATGCCGGAATCGGTTATCACCACTCTTTCGGTGTATTGCATGGAGATGTTCATTTCAAAGTTCACAATCTCACGAACACCGATTATCAGATTATGCCGTGGATGCCAATGCCATTGCGGTATTACTCCATCACATTAAAATTCAGTTTCATTAAACCCCACATCAAAAAATGAAAAAGCTAATTACACTCCTTTCCTGTTGCGTGGTATTGTTGTCTGCCTGTAAAAAAGATGATCCGGATCCTGTACCGGTTCCTCCCGGTAATCCCGGAGACCCTGTAGTATTGATTGCAAACGAAGGTTCCTTTGGATCGGGCTATGGCACGGTGAGTCGATTGAATCTGAGCAGTGGAATCATAGAAAACGATCTGTTTTACAATGCGAACGGATATCCGCTTGGCAACGTAGTTCTATCGGTGCAGGTGCATGATGACAAAGCATTTGTCATGGTAAACAATTCCGAAAAGATTGAAGTGGTGGATTACCCAGAATTCACCTCGGTACATACCATTGAAAATCTGGGCGAAACCAGGTATATGGTTACGCACGGTGGAAAAGGTTTTGTTTCGGATTGGACTATAAACGGACTGCACGTAATTGATCTTGATTCGTATGAAATCACCGGTACCATCACAACCGGTTCGGGTGCTGAAGCAATGATTGTTCACAATGGTTTGTTGTATGTGGCCAATTCGGGAGGGAATGGAGTTGATAACCGGGTTTCTGTTGTCGATCCGGAGACAGAGTCTGTTGTGGAACAGATTGAAGTTGCAGACAATCCGATTTCGATGGCGGTGGATGCAAACGGGAATTTGCAAGTATTGTGCTTCGGAGTATGGGATTGGCAGCAATCGGAGAATGACACACCCGGGGCATTGGTGGAAATTGATCCGGATACGCAGGAGGTGACCCATGTTCAACACTTTGGTTCTGTAAATCAGCATCCTTCAGATTTGGCTATTGATCACACCGGTCAGTTCCTGTATTATCTGCTCGACGGAGATATTTATAAAATGAATATCGGCGATGAATTACCAGTAGATCCTTTGATTTCAGGAAATTTTAGTGGTTTGGGATTTCATCCCGAAGCTCAAACCATAATAGCTACAGAAGCACCGGATTATGTGAACAGCGGGAATGTCTACTTATTGGATGAAGACGGAAATCAGCAGGCCGTTTTTGAGGCAGGAGTTGCTCCCGGATCAGTGCTGCCGCTTTAGTCGATAATTAAGTCGGCTGCTTTTTGACCGATCCGGCTGCCGATGGCAATGCCCATTCCTGCCATTCGAACGGCAACGGCAACGCGATCGGTGATGCGCTTGACAATAGGAGTCTTGGATGGGCCGGTTCCCATGGTTCCGGTCCACCTTTTTTCGATGGCTACTTCTTTACCGGGAAGTATGATATCGCGCAGCATTCGCTCCAGTTCCAACTGAATTTTTTCTGTGGTTTGCTGGCTGGAGGTAAACTCATTTTCGATGTCCATTTGTCTCGCTCCGCCGAGTAAAATCCGATTGTCAATATTCCGGAAATAGTAGTAACCGCGGTCAACGTGAAAGGTGCCTTTTACTTTTAAATCAGGAATCGGATCCGTAATCAAAACCTGGGCACGGGTTGGCTTCACCTCGAGATTGGGAAGCAGCTCTTTTGCAAATCCATTGGTGGAGATGACCAGCTTTTCTGATTTCAGACTGTTCCAATTGCCGAGGTGAATTATTACCTCCCGGTTGCTTTCTTCCCATCCGGTAACCTCAGCGCCATACAGCAGGTGAATGTTCATTTTCCGGCATTTATCCATCAGAGCACGCATCAAAAGTCCGGAATGTAACTGGCTTTCGAATGGATTTGTCACCAGATGCCGAACTCCCGTAAACTGAAATTCTGAAATACGATCATTTGCTTCTTTAAAAACTTCCTGACCAAAATTTTCCTTCAGCAGTTGGTTGATGCGATCCATTTTTTCGCGACACCGGTCATATAAGGGTAATTCGTTGTCTGTAAAGAGTTCATAGCCACCGTTATTCTGAAATCCTATGTCATAGCCATGTGTCAGTTCCTGCAGGTAATTCAATCCTGTCCAACGTTCGCGAATCAATTCAACGACCGCTTCTTCACCCATAGATTCAATATCCTCCTCGATTTCGGATAAACTTCCAAAGCACGCAAAGCCGGCATTTTTGGTGCTGGCTCCAATCGGAATTAAGCCCCGTTCCAATACCACAATTTTATAATCGGGCCGGTTCTTTTTCAAATGAATAGCAGTCGATAAACCGATGAGACCGGAACCGATAACTGCAACATCAAACTTCTCCGGAAGTAATGTTTCGTCCCAATAACTTCTGTTCAAGGTGAAGGAAATTTAAATTAGAAGTAACAGACCTGAGTTAACTGCGTTAAAAGTAAGGAAATATTATAGCTCAAAATTTTCGCGATATTTGTGAGTTGAAGGATTTATATGCAAGGAAGAAATTTCATTCTTAAGACAGTAGCGGTATTAAGCTTTTTTCTCGGTGTACTTCAGGTACAGGGGCAGGGAGAGCTGTATATTTTTGGCGTTGTAAAAGACTATTCTACCGGTAAAAAACTGGAGAATATTACCATAACAGCCTATCAAGGTGGGCAGAAAGTTGATACCTATACTACCTCCAGCAATGGTAAGTATGAGTTCTTTCTCGATCTTGGAAAAGAGTATGAAGTAAAGTTCGATGGTCCGGGGCTGGTCAGCAAAAAGGTGTATATGGATTCCCGAAATATTCCGGAAGAAGATATTGGAGCCGGTTTTTCGATGAACATAGAGATGAGCCTTTTTCAGGAAATTGAAGGACTCGATATTACCCTCCTCGAAAAACCGATTGGAAAAGCGAAATACAATCCCAATACCGGTGCGCTCGAGTTCGATTTTGCCTATACCCAGGAAATCAAGGACGAGCTCAACCGACTGATGCGCGAGTGGGAAAAAGGCGCGAAGGATAAACTCGCCGCTGAAGAAGATAAGAAAAAGGAACTCGCAGCGCTGGAAAAGGAGTTTGAGAAACTCGTTGCAACTGCTGATGGTGCTTTTTTAAAGGAAAAATATCAGGAATCGGTAGCAGATTATAAAGAGGCGCTAAAGCTCAAGCCGGAAAACCCCATGGTTTTGATGAAGCTGAAAAGCGCCGAAGAGAAACTGGCCGAATTCAATGCTTCGCGTGTGGATGAAGAAAAGTACGAAGCGGCATTGAAAGCCGGTGACGACTTTATGGTTTCAGAAGAATACAACAAGGCAATTTCAAAGTACGAAGAAGCACTGGAAATTAAGAAGGATGAGAAATATCCCCAAGAGCAGATTTCCGCAGCCAATGCCAAGATAGAAGCTCTGAAAAAGCTCGAAGCAGAGAACGAACAGTTCAACGAATTGGTTCGGAAAGGAGACAATTTTGTTAAGGCAATGGACTTTGATGAAGGAATCGCAAAGTATAATGAAGCCCTTCAACTGAAACCGAAAAATGCGGAAGTAGAAGAAAAACTGAAAGCAGCAGAAACAGCCAAAGCAGATTTTCTGGCGCAAAAGGCGCGCGAAAAGGAATACACCGATTTGATTGCTCAGGCAGATGCTCAGTTCAAAAGTGAAGATTACGAAACAGCCATCGGTTCGTACGAATCAGCACTCGGTATAAAACCAGAGGAGAAATATCCGCAGGACAGAATAGCAGAAGCACAGAAAAAAATCGAAGAACTTCAAAAAGAACTGGAAGCAGCCGAACGTGAAAAAGAGCTTGAAGAACAGTTCAACGCACTGGTGAACCAGGGAGACGAGCATTTTTCAGCCGAGAAATACAACGATGCCATTTCCAGTTATGAAGAAGCTCTCGTATTAAAACCCGGTGATTCGGGTGTCACCAAAAAAATTGAAGATGCGAATACGAGGTTGAGTCAACTGGCCGAAATGGAATCGCTGAATCAGCAGTATGAGAATGCCATTAAGGAAGGAGACGCGGCACAAAAATCAGAACAATTCACAGAAGCGCTCACCAGCTTTGAACAGGCAGCGGAACTAAAACCCGAAGAGGCATATCCTCAGCAGAAGATAAAAGAGATCCGTGATTACCTCGCAGAACAGGAGCGGTTGGCGGAAGAGAAACGACTGGAAGAGGAACGCAAAAAAGCCGAAGAACAAAAACTGGCCGAAGAACTGGCGCAATTTAACAACCTCGTAGAAAGCGGTGATGAATTTTTCTCACAGAAAGAGTACCAGAAAGCGATCGACCAGTATCAGGCAGCTCTGTCATTAAAGCCCGATAACAACCACCTCCCGAATAAAATCAAAGAATCTGAAAAGTTGCTGGACGAACTCCGGAAGATGCAGGACGTTGAGCAGAATTACCTCGAAGCGATTGAAGAAGGAGACCGCAAATTTACCGGGAAGAACTATGAAGGTGCAATTGTGGCATTCGAACGCGCTGGCGAACTGAAACCCGATGAGTCCTATCCTCCCGAACGCATCGCAGCAGCACAACAGGCCATCGCCGATCTCGAAAAGCAAAAAGAAGAAGAGGCATTGCTCGCTCAGCAACAGGAAGAAGAAGCGCGGTTAAAAGAACTCGAAGCAGAGCAGGCAAAGTTGAGGAAGGAATTTGATCAAATCGTTGCTTCCGGTGATGAATTTATTGCCGCAAAAGAGTATCAGAATGCTGTAACGCGATACAACGAAGCACTGGCTTTAATTCCGGATGACCAACCAGTGCAGCAAAAGCTGGCGAATGCGGAACAACTGCTATCTGAAATGCTCGCGAACCGATCGGTGGATAAGCAGTTCAATATGATTCTTGCCGATGCTGATGCATTGTTCAAAGCAGAAGACTTTGATAGGGCCCTCGCAAAATACACCGAAGCTCAGGCTGTAAAACCATCCGATAAATACACGGCAGAAAGAATAACGACCATCGAAAAAATAATTGCTGCCAGACAGCAAATGTCTGAAAAGCAAAAACAAGCTGAACTCGAAGCACAACGAAAGCGCGAAGAAGAGGAGGCAGAGCGTCTTCGGCTGGCACAACAGCAGCAGGAATTAGAAGCTGTAAATGAGGAGTATAATACCTACATCGAAGTGGCCGATCGAAAAATGGGACAATCCGAATATGATGTAGCCTTGCGAAATTATCAGGAAGCGCTCGCGCTGAAACCGAACGAGTTTTACCCGAAATCACGGATTCAGGAGATCGAACTGCTGATTCAGGAACAGGAGGAACGTCGCGCAGAAGAAGAACGACTTGCCGCACTTGAAGCAGAACGTGAACACAACCGCGGGAACAAACGACGTGGCGGTGCTTCTGTTGATTCTGACACAGAAGATGAAGCCGAACGTTTTATGCGCGAAGCCAGACTGCGTGAGGAAGCAGAAAAATATGACCGTATTAAAAGGCTCAAAAAGGAGCAGGAGGAACGATCTCTTGTGGCCCGTGACAACGAGAGCGAACGCAGCCAGAATTATCTTCAGCAAGTGGATGAATTCAAAAAGCACTCGGACGAACTGTATGCAGATGCATCGGCAGCTAAGCAGGAAGTTGCAAACCGTGTAAAGAATTATAAAAAAGCAGTAGAAAGCGAGCAACAAAGAGATCAGGAAAGAGAACGGGAGCAAATTCAAAAGGCGCAACAGGAAATTGCTGAAACCGAAGAAGTGTTACAGAAAATCCGTGAAGGAGGAGAAGAATCCAGACAAAAATCTGTTGCAGCAATCGATGAGAAATCGAAAGAGTTCAACAATTTTCAAAAAGAAAAAAGAGAAAGCGAACAGGATAAAAACCAGAAGGATTATCAGAATGTTCAGCAAAAAGAAGAAAGTATCCAGGAGCGACACAAGGCTTTTGAGGAGCGTAGAGAAGCCGTTACGGCAGG
>CALDPJ010000122.1 GCA_937911795.1 uncultured Flavobacteriales bacterium
CCAAAAGAAAACTCAGGTCCTGCGCTCTGTTATTTGGATCTCCACTGCCTCCGCCATCACCAGAGGCAATATAAAGATAGCCATCGGGTCCAAACGCCAGATTCCCACCATTGTGGTTAGACTGCGGCTGGTCGTACCCAATAATGGGCAATTCTGAATTTTCATCTGCTAAATCTGGATTTCCGGAAGATACCGAAAATCGCGAAATTTGAGTATCGCCATTGGTCTTGGTGTAATTGACATAAAAATAACCGTTGCTACCATAATCCGGATGAAAAGCCATGCCCAAAAGTCCCCGTTCACTGCCTGTGGAAATTTGGCCGGAAATATCCAAAAAAGGTTCGGGATTTATTGTGCCATCAGCTTGGATAATCTTTATTGCACCGCCTTGTTCCACAACAAAAAGAACATCATGCCGGATGGTTCCGATCAACACTCCTGCAGTATTATACTCTTCAACTTCAATTACAATGGTATAGGTGCCTGTGGAAGTTGCGGTGAAAGATAATTGACCGGTATTATGGCCGATGGTAATGCCCGGTATCGGCAGTAGCCCCGAAAAGCCCGATTCATATGGTATCGGACTTCCACCGATGGTGAGGCCCGAAACCAGATAGTAGCGAAGACTGTCGCCGTCGGTTTCGGTTACTCCTGCGTTAAAACTCACGGGTTGATTCACGCAGACGTACGGTATATTTTGCTCAGTAATTGTAGGCGAATTGTTGCACGGAGCTTCCACATTGTTTAAGGTGGCATTGATACGGTAACAAGGCAATGTCGTATCATCGACGTTGATACTTGGACTACGCGTACACAACTCCCAATAAATCTGCCAGCTATCGCATTGATCCAATGTTACCTGTATCTGGTATACAGATATTTCCATTCCTGGCCATGGACCACCGCTACAGGAACTGTTTGCAAGGGCGGTGGGGCACAGCTGAGAAACTTCTTCAGAGTATATCTGTGGAGCTGATATGGATGAAAAATGCCCGCAGTCTGAACTGAATTTTATAAACTGACTTGTTTGAAGGACGCTGCTTGATGAACAGCGCCGGAAAAGAGAGAGGGTGATGATATATTCTTCATTACCAACGCATTCGTAGGAAATAGTTCCTCCTGGAAGATGATCGGCATGCAGGACTTCTGTGCCTGCGCAGGCAAAGAGTACAGCAATAAAAATCCGGTAGATAAATGTACGCCCTTTCACACCTGAGGCAGCATTGGTTAAACCCATTGATGACTTACGAAAAAAGTGTCGATGAGTTGTTTCAGCTGGTCGAAACTTTGGCAAATATACCGATTTGTATTGACCCTACTTTCAGAATGTAACGTGTGGTTCGCAGACCGTTACCGGATGATCAAGGGCAACCTGCCGCTGTGCAAATCCTGCTGCCACTGAATGGAGTACATTCCGGGTGCAAGGTGAGACAGATGAATTTTATATTCGATCTGCCCCGGATTTAATAGTTCACTCCAAACCAATTGTCCGCGAAGATCATATACCTTCACGGACTTTGCGCCGGAGTCAGAATTTTTCCAAAGGATAGTGAATACACCTTTGTTCGGATTCGGAAACAACACCACCGGCTCTTCAGTGACCGTTTTCACCGAAACCGAAAGACATTCAACGTCGGGATTATTAAGATATTCCATCGTGTTGAAATCTATCAAACAGGCAAAATACACGCTGTCGATAAAGGGATTCCGATTGCCCTGGATAGAATGAATATAATCGTTGCGCGCCATTTCACGACCGTCCGGTAAAAATTCGAAATGCCAGTTCTTCAACAATTCCTGCTCCTGGCTGGAAGGCAATGACCAACTTCCACCAATCTGATCGTTGTAACAACTCAACATGTAAAACACGGCTCTGGCAACCCGCCCTTTTGCAAAATCACGGGGTTCGTAGACATAATCACCAGATGAATTATAACCCGCTTTTCCTGCGTGAAAACTCTGCATTTCGTTTTCGACAATCCCGAACGGATGATTCAGCCGAACAATATTTGCAGAGTCATTGTGTACCGGAAAAAGGTTGTGGTAATCGGTGTATTCCATTTCGTCGAAAGCCTCGTAAGTGGCAAACCAACTGTGGGCAAAAACGTGCTCGCGGCTCATAACATCCCATTCAAACGGATCCTGGAACAGATATTCAAATCCGGAGTAATAACCGGTGACCACCTTGCGGCTTTCAGTCGTATCGCGGGCTTCGAATTCGTTGATCAGGTACTCAGGATAGTCCAAATATTCGAGTTGGGTATGTGGAAAAACCAGATCAGACAATTCTTCCAAAAAATCCGGTTGCTGACTGTTGAGTCCATCGTAATAATCGCCGATCATGTCAGCCGGAGTTGATACCGCACCTGTCAGCGGTTCGCTTTGCAGATAGTTACAGTAATCACCGCTGCCGTTTACTGCAAAAACCGAATAGTGATAAGTCGTGCCGGCTCCGATATTTCTGGGACTTAATTCTGTTCCCGGTCCATTTAATACCACCCTCGAATCGCCTATGTATTCACTGATGTCATAATCTACTCCGTCTTCGGGCAAATCGGGAATTGCCGATGAACTCTGCAGCACGAGGTACCGATCGGGAACTTCAGCCGGATGTGACCACGAAATATCAAAGCCAAAAGTCCGGATGTTGTCCGATTCAAAACCGAAAGGATTGTTTTCTGGTTCGGCAGCAAACGCCCCGCCGTGCCCGATAATGTTGATCACGTACACCGGCATATACGCATCGTTGGTGGTGATCTGAAGCTGGGCTTCATATATTTCACCATCCACTCCGTTCAGGTTGATCTGGTAAAAATCAGATGCTTCCGGAGCAATCGTCGCAGGAGCAGGAATAGTTATGAATGCCGCCGCATCTGGTCCGGTGATGGTGACGTTCGAAATCTGAAGCGTTTCTGCGAGGCCTTCATTGTTGAACATCAATACGAGATTTTCTTCACCCGAGAAAGTAACAGTATGACCGGAGAGCACTTTCACGTCGTCGCGATACACCATCAACCGCGCGTCGGGTCCGGCGGGTGCCTTGGTAATGGAAACCTCATCGAGGGCGATGTTGCTGCCGCTGGCTTTATTGGTGTAGTAAAACCGAATAAAGCGGGTAAGCTCATTGGGTGTGTCTGAAAAGTAGGTGAAATCTCCGTTGAGGTTGTTTTCGTCGAGCACACGAAGGGTCGTCCAGTTCGTGCCAGTGACCGACTCCTGAACCGAAAATTCAGTACCCGGAGCGACCGACGGAGAAAATCCTGTTGACCGGACGTAATAGCTCAAACTTCCGGGACTTTCGGCAAACTCGATCATAGCATATTCACCGGTGGCATCGAGTCGCAGGGACGGAGAATTGTCGCTGCCTCCGTAGTAAAACAGATCACCCGAATTGATGTTGAGGTTGTAGGTCCACCCTTCGGGAGGATCCGTATTGGGAAAGCTGTTGTAGGTGTCGAGCGGAGTTTGTGCGGCCACCGGAAAAAAACTGAAAAGGCCGGCGGTTATAGCCAGAAAGGAGGGTTTCTTCATATCGATAATATTTTATTCCTCCGCTTTGCGAACGAGAATCACATAAACCGGAAAATGGTCGCTGTAACCACCTTTATAATTGTCGCCGACGTAGGTCCGTAAGGGATAACCGGCAAAACTTCCTTCGTTCTCGCGCAGGAATGATTCATTGTACACCCGTGCTCCGAAGAATTGGAAGCCATCATCGGATCCATTTACCAGGCCGGGCGACAGAACAATCTGATCGAAAAGATTCCAGATGTCGCGATACGCAAGCGAACCAATTCCTTTGGCATGCAGATCGGCCATAGGATTGTACATTCTTCCGTTTACGGCGTTTTCCTTTTTTGATTCCGTTCGAAGAATTCGTTTTACACTCGGGTCAACAGGGTCATCGTTCAAATCGCCCATGTACAGAATTTTCGCATTCGGGTTTTGAGCCAGCAGAGAGTCTACAATGTGACGGCCCAACTCAGCCGCTGCCATTCGTAAATGCCGGCTGCTTTTCTCGCCACCCCGACGCGAAGGCCAGTGACTCACGAGCACGTGAACCGTATCCCGGTCCAACACACCGCTTACCACCAACTGATCGCGCGAAAAGAAATCGTCTCTTCCCTCAATTGAAAGCAGGTAACTTTTGTGGTTGAACACTTTGTAGTATTTCGGTTGATAAATCAGCCCGACGTCTACCCCTCGTTTATCGGGAGAGTCATAATGTACAATGTCGTAGCCGCGCTCTTTCAGTGGCGGCGTATTCACCAGATCTTCGATCACTTCACGGTTCTCGATTTCCGACAGACCGATGATACTGAGACCATCCGGATGAACATCAGTCCCGATTCCGCCGAGCACGGTGGCGAGGTTATTCAGTTTTTCGTTATACCGAACCGAGTTCCAGCGTTTGGCACTGGTTGGTGTGTATTCAGTATCGTTTACACCAGGGGTGTCGAGGGTGTCAAATAGGTTTTCGACGTTGTAGAAACCAATCAGCGACGGAACATAATTCTGTGCCTGCGTCATGCTGGTGAGACCAAATGCGAAAAAAGTCAACGCGAAAATCCGGAGATGATATTTCATAAGAATGTTTGTCTGAGGAACAATTTGCCAAAAATAGGTAAATAGTACCGTCCAGACAGCCCGTCTCTGCAACGACAGATAACAAATTGATTTTATCTGCGCGTTAACTTTTTGTATGCATGCAGATATATGGTTTGGCTTCCGTACTTTTGCGCCCTCAAACGCCACTTACGCTTATGCACCATTTTTCGCGCGTACTATCGTTCACAGCCCTGCTGATCTGGAGTTATCAACTTTCTGCGCAAATCGACACCACTCAAACGCTTGCCCCCGATTCGGCAGAACTGGATCAGCGAATCCCTGTTTTTACAATCTCTGCCGATGATCTGGAATCTGAAATGGAATCGCAGGATATTTCGGGAATGCTGCAATCATCGCGCGATATTTTCACTTCAACCGCAGGCTATAACTTCGGAACTGCACGATTCAGAATCCGCGGATATAACACCGACAATACGCTGATCTCACTCAACGGGGTATTGGTGAATGATTTCGAAACCTGGCGGACGACCTGGTGGAAATGGGGCGGATTGAACGACGTGACACGCAACATGACCGTGCGCACCGGCATCCAGCCTTCGGTATACAACTTCGGAGGTTTGGGCGGGTTTTCGGAAATCGACGGACGAGCCGGTAATTTCAGAAAAGGAACCAAAGTTTCTTATGCCCTTTCCAACCGCTCGTACCGGCACCGACTCATGGCCACCAGCTCCACAGGAATGATGGAAAACAACTGGGCCTTTACCGTTTCGCTGTCCAGAAGATGGGCTGATGAAGGTTATGTAGAGGGAACTTTTTATGATGCCTATTCTTATTTTCTGTCTGCAGAAAAACGAATCAACGACAAACACAGCTTTGGTTTTATCGGTTTCGGTGCTCCGAATAAATCGGCCCGAAATGGAATGGCCACACAAGAGGCATACGACCTGGCCGGATCCAATTATTACAATCCTTACTGGGGCTATCAGGACGGCGAAAAGCGCAATGCCCGCGTTCGCGACACGCACAAGCCCATGTTCATGGCAACGCATTATTTCACGCCGAACCGCCGCACCAACTGGCAGACTTCGTTGTATTATTCTTTCG
This sequence comes from uncultured Flavobacteriales bacterium, assembly GCA_937911795.1. Taxonomy (GTDB): domain Bacteria; phylum Bacteroidota; class Bacteroidia; order Flavobacteriales_D; family SKUL01; genus SKUL01. Next base: position 5,674 of record CALDPJ010000122.1, read on the forward strand.
GAAAAGGAAGTTACACAAGCCTTAACTGGTTCGACGCTAAAGACCCCCGACCCGATTTTTACCGCTACCTGCCGAGCTACCACAAAGATGATCCGGAGATGTTTGCCCAGGTTACAAATGACTGGACGAACAATGAAGAGGTACGCCAGATCGATTGGGACCACCTGTATTTTGCCAACCGGAAAAATCTTTACACGCAGGAAAATGCCAATGGTATCGAGGGCAATTCTGTCACCGGAAACCGCAGCAAATATGTGGTGGAAGACTGGCGGAATGATCTTCAATTGTATGGCGCAAACACAGCATTCAATACCGAATTGTCCGATCGCGCAAAACTGGCTCTTGGCGGAAGTATCCACCTTCAAAGCACCCGCAATTACAAAATGATGGACGACCTGCTGGGCGGTGATTTCTGGGTTGACATCGATCAGTTTGCTCTGCGTGATTTCAATGACGAAGATGTGGCTCAGAACGACGTAGACAATCCGAACCGTATCATTAAGGAAGGAGATGTCTTTGGGTATGATTTTACACTGAATGTAAACCGGGTAAATGTTTTTGGCCAGTACAACTACAGTCTCACCAAATGGGAACTGTATTTCGGAGCCGAAATTTCTCATACTTCTTTCTGGCGCAACAGCGATATGCGCAACGGACGTTTTCCGGATGATTCTTACGGAAAATCAGCCACCGAAAGTTTTCTGCACTACGGCGTTAAAGCCGGCGCCGAATACAAAATTTCAGGACGTCATATCGTGAATGCGAATGTAATGTATCAAACCCGCCCACCGGCTCCTAAATACGCCTACCTTTCGCCTCGTACACGCCACGAAACGCTTGATGGATTGACGACCGAACAGGCTTTTGGCGGAGACATCAGCTACCTGATTCGTTATTCAAAACTGCGGGTTCGCGCTACCGGATATTACACGCAGATCAACAACCAGGTGTGGGCACGGTCTTTCTGGCACGACGAATTGCGCAGCTTTGTGAACTACAGCATGAATGATGTAGATCACCTGCACATGGGGGCAGAATTGGGGATTGAAGCCGATATTACCTCTACCGTTTCTGTCAATGCAGTATACGCCGGAGGCCAGTATCTCTGGAACTCCCGCCCTACAGCTAAAATTACGGCCGACAACTCAAGAGAAGTGCTCGCGGAAAATCGTACCGTTTACCTGAAGAACTACCGCATCGGCGGAATGCCACAGACAGCGGCTTCGATTGGAATCAAATACCGGTCACCGAAATACTGGTTCGCTGGTATCAACGGAAACTTTTTCGGCCACATTTACCTCGACCCGAATCCGGACCGCCGTACCGAAGAATCCATGGGCAATTACGTAACCGACGACCCTCAATGGGATCAAATGTTGGATCAGCAACGACTCGACGACAACTTTACGGTAGACTTATTTGTTGGTAAGTCATGGCGTATTGCAGAAAAATATTTTTTAAACATCAACCTCAACGTCAGCAACGTGCTCAACAATCAGGATTTCGTGATCGGAGGTTTCGAGCAACTGCGCTACGACCGCACCGACATCGACCGTTTTCCTCCGAAATTGAGTTACCTGTTCGGACGATCTTTCTTTGCACAAATTTCCTTTAGAATATAACCCTATGAATATTTCCACCCCATATTTCAACCGTCTGTTTACCCTTGCAGGACTAGCACTTTTGATTGTCACTTCTGCCTGCAAAAGAGAATATGACAGTCCGCCAGAGAAAACACTGCCGGTTGGTCAGGTTTTGTCGCTTCAGGAATTGCGGAATCTGTTCGTGAGTGAGCCGGTACGATTCGAAGAAGACTATTCGGTGTATGCCGTGGTAACCGCGGATGAAACCAGCGGAAATCTGTACCGCAACATCTATGTTCAGGACGACTCTGCTGCCATTAACCTGCGACTTCAGAATCCCGGTGGTTTGTACGAAGGCGACCGCATCCGTATTTACCTTCCGGGAACGGTGCTGAGCAAGTATCAGGGAATGCTGCAACTGGATTCTGTAGACGTCGACAGAAATGTTGTAAAGCAGGAAACGAATGTTCATGTGGAGCCGAAGAATGTGACGGTAAACGAAATTACTCCTGAACTGCAGGGGCATCTCATCCGGTTGGATAGTGTGGAATTTACAGCGGGTGAGCTAGGACAAACATACAGCGATCCCGTCGGACAGACCAATCAGAACCGTATGCTCACCGATTGCGAAGGCAATCAGGTAATTGTAAGAACGAGTGGATACGCCAATTTTGCTGGTCAACCCATTCCAAATGGAAATGGATCCTTGATAGCTGTTGTAGGTCAATTTGGTGGGGATATGCAGTTGTTTATTCGCGATATCGACGAGGTTGAAATGTACGGTGAACGCTGTACTTCCGGAGGACCGGGAACCTACCTCTTTAAGGACTTTAGTAATGAGAATTTGACATCCGGGGGATGGACAACCTACGTTGTTCTCAGTGAACCGAACGCGCATAATTGGGAGGTTTCTACCCAGGGCAATGCAGGAAATCCATATGCTATGGCCAAAGGGTATGATTCATCTCTTGGACAAGATTCAAATACCGAGCTCTGGTATATTTCTCCCTCAATGGATTTCAGTAACGCTTCAATCCCTGTCTTATCTTTCAAAAATGCTCAGAATTACCCAGGTCCGGCACTGAAGTTACTCGCTTCATCAGATTACGACGGTGTGAGTAACCCTGCGGAACAAGGTACCTGGACAGATTATTCCCAGGAGGTAAATTGGTCTTCCGGAGGATTCAACTGGACCAATTCCGAAATTACCATTACCCAATTCAATGGAGATGACAATGTCCACATCGCCTTCAAATATACCAGTACT
>CALDPJ010000123.1 GCA_937911795.1 uncultured Flavobacteriales bacterium
TTGGGCGTTATGGGAATATGGTATGCATTGGCCGGGGGTTTAACTTTATCCGCCGTATTGCTAAGCTTCCGCTTCTACAGACTATTGGACGGCTTCCTTAGAAAATGGGCATGATTAACCTTCCGGATGGGTGGAATAACACCATCGTCTCCAAAGTGCCGCATTAGTAAATTATGCACTTACGCCGACTGCAGGTGCTCTGTTAATGCTACGTCACCGGAATTTTTTGGAAATGATACCGTAACAATTGCACCGCCATATTCATTGCGGGAAATTCCGAAAGAACCGTTGTGTGCTTCTACGAAATCTCGCACCAACTGCAAGCCGATGCCGGTACCTTTTTCACCCAACGTTCCTTCCACACTGGTGCGGCCGTTTCGTACATTGATTTGAGACAGAATATCCGGATGGAAGCCACGACCACGATCTGAAACCGAAAATTCGGTGCTATCGGATTTATCTTCCACCTTAATAATTACCGTTTCACCGGTGGGTGAAAATTTGATGGCGTTACTGATCAGGTTCGTGGCAATACTCCTGAACTGATTTTCGTCAACCCAAATCTTCCCGTCCGAATAATCAATGAAATCGAGATTTACTTTTTTCAATCGCGCGCTGGATTCGAAAACCTGTTTTAAATCTGCAAAAGCGGCTTTGACCGATAAATGATCGTGATGAATTACAATCTCGTTCGACTGAATCTGAGACCACTGCAAAATATTGTGCAGGGTATTTATGCTCAGATCGGTGTCGCGCTGCAGATGAGCAAGAATAATTGTCAATTCCTCGTGGGTCACCTCCTTATCTGAAATCAATGGAAGCATGGACGATATGTTGGCCAGTGGTGAACGCAAATCATGTCCGAGTACGGAGAAAATCCGGTTTTTGAGCGCGATGGTTTCATTCAGTTTCGCTTCCTGCTCAATTACTTTTGCATACTGAACCTCCAGTTCTTTTCGTGCGTCCACCGATTTGTGATAGGCTTGCTTCCGCAGACGGTTAGCCCGTATCAACATCAATGAGCCGACAACAACCAACAACAACACTATTGACAAACCCAATACCAGCCAGCGTTGTCGCTCCAGTTGCATTTGTTGAGTTTCCTGACTTGCTTTGAGTGCCGTGTTTTCGGCTTTCGCCAATTCGGTTTCGTATTTAATCCGGACCTCCGCGAGATTTTCGCGGTTTTGTAAACTTTCTACGCTGTCCCGAATGGTTACGAGCTGTTCATGATACTGAAGTGCTTCGGCAGGACGTTTTTGCTTTTTGAACAAATTATAAAGCAACAATCCCGTTTTTTCCTGCAGTTCCAGTGAACCAATTTCATCAGCCGTTTCAGAAGCCTTTTTATACGCTTCAAAGGCCCGGCCGTAGTTACCGATTAGTTCATTCACCTCACCTACTCCAAGACTTCCATAAAAAACGCCCGGCGCAATACCGTATTCTTCACTGATTTGGAGCGTTTTTCCAAAAGCAGTCAATGCGCTATCAGGTTGCCCCGTATCCAGATAATACTTTCCCAAAGCGTGCATTGAGATGGCCAGACCTCCTTTGGAACCCTGTTCTGTGCGCATTTTCACCGATTCTTTAATGTAAAAATATGCACTGTCAAATTGTTCCAGTTGCAGGTAGGCCAAACCAATGTTGTGGTAATTCTGAACCAGAAAATTCGGTTGATCGGTTCTCTTGT
>CALDPJ010000124.1 GCA_937911795.1 uncultured Flavobacteriales bacterium
GGTGATGCGATCAGAAATTTCTATACCTATACTCAATTGATTGGATAGATACGATCGGTAACCCAAACCCATAGGGAATACGGGAGTGAAATTAGAATAAGGTTTTGGGCCATTTTCAAAATTCTGCCCCTCCGTGCCGAGCGGTTTCAGCTCCACCCATTCACCATTATAATTCGCTTTTGGATTGAAGTAAGTCATTCCTACACCTACAAAGCCGTAAAGAACACCACCTTTCGGCCTGGTCTTTACACCCAATAATTTATATCGCGCCCCCGGCTGAATTTCATAAATATTGAATTCTCCTTTAACCGAAAATTCGAATATGTTCGACTTAAAATGAATGTTGCGGTTCTTGCGGAAAGGTTCTTCGGTGAGCGCATCGTTTCCGGCAATAATGCCGTAATGCAGGCCTCCTTTAATAATGATACTACGGGCTACACGATAGCGATATTCTAAATGTACTGCAGGCCGAAACATAGAAAGCTCCATGTCCATAATAAAATCACTCCCGATGGCATCGCGTCCACCCAATTCACCAAGAAAGTTAATTACACCCAGGCCCAGCGCTACTTCATGGCGTTCATTCTTCCAATAACTTTGGTTTGAATAGTATTGGGCGCTCAGGGAAGGAGCCAAAAATAAACACACCATTGCAATAGATGCACCAATAAAGCAGCGTTTGAATGGACGGAAAGTGTTCACGTGTTGTTGGTAGTTTGGCTCGTTATCGTTTGCGAAAGATACAAAAATCGTTAAAAACTATGTTGAATGAGTATTATCTGTGCTCATTTACTCAGAAGACGTAGTAAGTAGTTGATGGTTGGCAAAATGGAGGAAAATGCCAGCACAAACCGCCACATTCAACGAATGTTTTGTTCCAAATTGCGCTATTTCGATGGATCCATTGCATTGGTCAAGTGTAGTGCTTTCAACACCATGAACTTCATTTCCGAGTACCAGGGCAATCGGAGATTCACCTGAGAAATCGAAGTCCTGAAGAAAAATGCTCTTCGAAGTTTGTTCAATTGCCCACACAGAAAAACCATCATTTTTTAAAGCCTCAATTGCAGAAGTTGTATCCTTAAAATACCTCCACTTTACGGTTTCAGTAGCGCCGAGTGCTGTTTTCTGAATATCGCGATGTGGTGGTTGTGCCGTATAGCCACAGAGAATGATTTCCTCAATCAGAAAAGCATCAGCACTTCTGAATACGGATCCTATGTTGTTGCGGCTTCGTATGTTTTCGAGAATCAGCCGAACCGGAATTTTTTTTAATTTTCCATATTCTGAAATATCCGGACGATTGAGTTGTTCTGTGGTAAGTTTGATGTTCATAAAATATGAAAAAATGAAGGGTTAAATTTCAGTAACCCTGAGGAGACTTCCTAAATTTATTTGGTGAAAAAAGAGAGCGTGGGACGGAAACAAAAAACAGCGGGTGATGAGACTCCGCTAATGAAACAATACAACCAGTTTAAGATGCGGTATCCCGATGCGATACTGCTTTTTCGCGTGGGTGACTTTTACGAAACCTTCGGGAAAGATGCCATTATAGCGGCCAAGGTGCTGGGGATCGTGCAGACCAAAAGAAAAAATGGAGCTGCGGCAAGTATTGAACTGGCCGGATTTCCGCATCACTCGCTCGATACTTATTTGCCCAAACTGGTGCGTGCCGGTTATCGCGTCGCGATCTGCGATCAGGTTGAAGATCCAAAGCTCACAAAAACAATTGTTAAGCGGGATGTTACAGAACTCGTAACCCCGGGAGTTTCTTTCAACGAGAAAATTCTCGACCATCGATCCAACAATTTCCTTGCGGCACTGCACATTGCAAAAGACAAACTGGGCGTAGCTTTTCTCGACATTTCTACCGGAGAGGTTCTCGTAGCAGAAGGTTCTTCCGATCAAATGGAAAAGCTGATGCAGAGCTTTGAACCGAAAGAAGTGTTGTATCAAAAGCAACACAACAACCAGTATCAACAGCTTTTCGGAAATAAATACTATACCTATCAGCTTGATGATTGGGCTTTTCACCGGGATTTTGGCTACGACCGTCTCATCCAGCATTTTGATACTAAAACCTTAAAAGGTTTTGGGATAGAAGAATTCAATGAGGGGATTTCAGCCGCCGGGGCAGCTCTTCATTATCTTGCTGAAACCCAGAATGACCGGCTCGGGCACATCACCGGAATTAAAAGAATTGAAGAGAATCAATATGTGTGGCTCGATTCCTTCACCGTTCGTAACCTCGAGCTCATTTATTCTCCCAATGACAATGCCCGTACTTTGTTACAGGTGATGGATCAAACCATTTCACCAATGGGTTCGAGGCTAATGAAGCGTTGGATGGTGCTGCCGTTAAAGGATCCGGCAATGATCAAGTCGCGGCAGTCGGTTGTTACGCATTTGTTGAAAGACACAACATCAAGAGGAGAGCTGGCCGGCGAAATCCGGAAAATTGGTGATCTCGAGCGCATGATTTCCCGTGTTGCGGTTCGAAAAATTACTCCCCGCGAAGTGAATCAGCTGAAAATTGCACTCGATGCCCTTGAACCAATTCGGGATTTGTGTATGTCTTCCGGAAATTCAGAGCTGAAAGGGCTGGCAGATCAGATAAATCCGTGTGTGCATATCCGTGAGCGGATTGGTAAAGAGCTCGTACCCGATGCTCCGGCTGCAGTCGGAAAAGGTGAGGTTATTGCCGATGGTGTAAATCCGGAGCTGGACGAACTTCGGACAATACTCGGTTCAGGAAAGGGATATCTCGAATCGATGCGAACCCGCGAAGTTGAATCCACCGGAATATCTTCTCTGAAAATAGCCTACAACAGTGTGTTTGGTTATTATCTCGAAGTACGCCATACCCATAAAGATCGCGTTCCGGAACATTGGATCCGCAAACAAACGCTTGTAAACGCCGAGCGATATATCACCGAAGAATTAAAGGAATACGAGGCCAAAATTCTTGGCGCTGAGGATAAAATTCTCACGTTGGAGTCTCAGCTTTTTCAGGAACTTGTGACACAACTTGCCGAATATATAGAACCCATTCAGGTCAATGCCCACCTGGTTGCGCGACTGGATGTTTTGTTGTCGTTTGCAGTTCTGGCGGAACAAAACGAATATCAGCTTCCTGAAATTGACGATTCCACAGATCTTGAAATATCGGAAGGACGTCATCCGGTGATTGAATTGCAATTGCCTTTTGGCGAAGAATATGTCAGTAACGATGTTAGGTTGAACATCCACGATCAGCAGATTATGATGATCACAGGGCCCAATATGAGCGGAAAATCCGCACTCCTGAGACAAACGGCTCTGATTGTTCTGATGGCGCAGATGGGTTCGTATGTTCCGGCGGCCGGAGCTCGAATCGGAGTAGTGGATAAGATTTTTACCCGGGTCGGGGCATCGGATAATCTATCCGGAGGTGAATCTACTTTTATGGTAGAGATGAATGAAACGGCAAGCATTCTGAATAACCTGAGCGAAAGAAGTCTGGTGCTTCTGGATGAAATCGGCCGCGGAACCAGCACCTATGACGGGATTTCTATTGCCTGGGCAATAGCAGAGTACCTACACGAATATCCAAACGCAAGGGCAAAAACGCTGTTCGCTACACATTACCACGAGCTCAACGAAATGTCTCAGAAATTTCCAAGGATTCGAAACTTCAACGTGTCGGTAAAGGAAATGGGCAACCGAATACTTTTTTTACGCAAACTGGTTCCCGGCGGAAGCGAACACAGTTTTGGCATTCATGTGGCGCGAATGGCAGGAATGCCTCCTTCGTTGGTAGAGCGGGCAGAGCAAATGCTAACAGAACTCGAACGAAGGGCAGGGAGCAAGCAGACCAATGGAAGTGCGAAAAAAGTCAGTCCGGAATTATCCAACGGAAATATGCAATTGAGTATTTTTCAACTCGACGATCCGGTGTTGAGCCAGATTCGCAGCGAAATCAATAATCTGGATATAAACACCCTTACCCCGGTAGAAGCACTTATGAAATTGAGTGAGATCAAAAAAATTACTGGTCTTAATTAATTACCGCAAATTTTACTTTGACATTTTTGGGAATTGGTTACTTTTGCAGGCCGTGAGCAACGCGAGAGTAGCTCAGCTGGTAGAGCACGACCTTGCCAAGGTCGGGGTCGCGGGTTCGAATCCCGTCTCTCGCTCAAGTAAAGCCCCAATGCAGATTCTGTATTGGGGCTTTTTATTTCAGCCACATAGCCTTCACGCTCAGGTGATATGAGTTTTGATTGACAGTAATCCGGGATCAGTGTGAAAAGCACAGCGAAAATGAGGCAGAGCGAAAATGGGTGAATCAATGTGAGCGTCAGAGCGAGAATGAGTGTAAGGGCGGGAATAATCGCCAGAGTCAGGATGAGCTTGATTTTTAAGTCGTTTACTGCAAGTTTCTAACCATTGCAAACATGATTCTGGAAATCTCATCTGCCTGTAATTGCAGTTCCGTAAATTCCTGATCAGAAATTAATTGATCGTCATGGATGACATCCAGTGCAGCTACGCATTCAAATATTGAAGCTCGTGAAATAACGAAGAAGTTTCTCCTGTCTCTTTTTGAGAATTTGCCCGAACCTTCGGCGATATTGAGAATTACGCTAAATGATGCTCTAGATAGTTGATCATTTACGTATTTATCGAATGCGTGCTCGGCGATGAGTTTTTTACACGAACGATGGAACGTTTTAGCTTTCTTATATACTTCCAGTTTCTGAAAATCAAACATAGTTCTTGAATAGGAGAAGTGTTGTTTTACATCGAACTAGATAATGATTTGATTTTTAACTGGTTCAAATTTATGAAAAAATAAAGCTAAATTCTTCGATCGCGTTTTGAAAACGGACCGGAGTCTTCGGAAATGTCAGAGTGAGAAACAGAGCTTTACCATTCAGGATGAATTACTTTAGTTGTAGGTGAAACGATTTCGCTTTGGTGTAACCGAAAGTTTTTGAAAATCGAACATAACAGAGTGAGTTCGAGTGTGAGAGTGAGGAAAATCAGAGTGAGAAACAGAGCTTTCGCTTTGGTGTAACCGAAAGTTTTTGAAAATCGAACATAACAGAGCGAGTTCGAGTGTGAGAGTGAGGAAAATCAGAGTGAGAAACAGAGCTTTCGCTGTGCTCTCACTCTGTTTCTCACTCTGATTTGTACCCGGGGCGGGAATTGAACCCGCACGACCGCAATGGTCACAGGATTTTAAGTCCTGCGTGTCTACCAATTCCACCACCCGGGCAGATTGGGTTTGCAAAGGTATTATTTTTCCATATTTATCAGTGACAGAAATTGCGCAACAAACTTTGTCAATTCTCGCAGGAAAAAATCGCGTCATCAAAATTTCTAAGTAACATTTGAATTCATATTTCCAATCTTTTTCGGGAAGTAATTAATGAACACTGCGTTGATAAATTTTATTGGTGGCAAATATTCCTTGTCGGGTTTAAGCTACAGGTGATATTAACAAAATATTGTGGAGTGAATTTAAGCAGGACTTGTGCTTACCATAGGATTTAAACGGAACTTAAGCCATAATTTTGTAGCTCAGTAATCATCCAATAACAGAAGAAAATGCGTTCAGAAATGATAGAAACCCCCGTAATTACTGATTCCGGGTCGGAACAGTACACATACGATGAAGCCCTGGCGGCAAGTATTGAATACTTCAACGGCGACGAACTCGCAGCCGGCGTTTGGTTGAATAAATATGCCCTGAAGGACTCTTACGGGAATATCTTCGAACGCACTCCGGATGATATGCATCGACGCATGGCGAGTGAAATTGCCCGCATAGAAAACCGGTACCCAAAACCACTTACCGAAGAGGAAATCTTTGCACTGCTTCACCGGTTCAAATACATTATTCCGCAGGGAGGCCCAATGACCGGCATCGGAAATAAATTTCAGGTGGCTTCGCTTTCGAATTGTTTCGTTATCGGTAACGACGGCAAAAGCGACTCTTATGGAGGCGTGATGAAAACCGATGAAGAGCAGGTGCAACTGATGAAACGTCGCGGTGGAGTAGGGCATGACCTTTCCCATATCCGTCCGGCCGGCTCACCGGTAATGAATTCGGCGCTAACTTCTACCGGAGTGGTTCCGTTTATGGAGCGATTCAGCAACTCGACCCGCGAAGTAGCCCAGGATGGACGCCGTGGTGCATTGATGCTGAGTATTTCTGTACGACATCCCGACGCCGAACGTTTTATCGATGCCAAACTCGATGGTACCAAAGTCACCGGTGCCAACGTTTCGGTGCGCATCGACGACGAATTTATGCGCGCTGCCATCAATGATAAAAAATACACGCAGCGCTTTCCTATCGACGCTAAGAAACCTCTGGTGGAAAAGGAAGTGGATGCAAAAAGACTGTGGGATAAAATCATTCAGAACGCATGGTCGTCGGCCGAGCCAGGTATTTTGTTCTGGGATACCATCATCCGCGAATCGGTGCCCGACTGTTATCCGGAAGAAGGTTTTACAACGCGTTCAACCAACCCCTGCGGTGAAATTCCATTGTGTCCTTATGATTCTTGCCGTTTGCTGGCCATCAACCTGTTCAGTTATGTAGAGCAACCGTTTACCGGCGAAGCAGCTTTCAATTTCGAAAAATTTAAAGAACACGCCCGCCTGGCGCAACGGATTGCGGATGATATCATCGACCTTGAACTCGAGAAAATCGATGCCATCATTAAAAAGATCGATAAAGATCCGGAAGCCGAAGACGTCAAAAGAACCGAGAAGGAGTTGTGGCTGAAAATCCGCGAGAAATGTATTGCCGGTCGTCGAACAGGAATCGGAATCACAGGTGAAGGAGATATGATGGCGGCACTTGGAATTCGCTATGGTTCGGACGAATCTGTTTCCTTTGCCGAAGAAATCCATAAAGTTCTCGCCCTGTCTGTTTACCGTGGATCGGTGAGTCTGGCCAGGGATCGCGGAGCATTTGAAATCTTTGATTGGGAAAAAGAAAAAAACAATCCTTTCATCAAGCGGCTTTGTGATGCAGATCCGGAACTGCTGGCGGAAATGAAAGTCCACGGACGTAGAAATATTTCTGCTCTTACCATTGCTCCCACCGGAACTACCAGTTTAATGACCCAGACTTCCTCGGGTATTGAGCCGGTTTTTATGGTTTCGTATAAACGGCGCAAAAAAATCAATCCCAACGACAAAAATGTACGGACTGATTTTGTCGATGAAGTAGGTGATCACTGGCAGGAATTTGCCGTTTTCCATCATCAGTTTGCCAATTGGCTGGTCATAAACGGCTACAATACTGAAGAGGTTAAGCTGTGGCCGGATGATAAACTGCAGGCTCTGATCGCCGAATCTCCTTACCATGGAGCCACAGCACGCGATGTGGATTGGGTGAAAAAAGTAACCTTGCAGGGAACGGTTCAAAAATGGGTCGATCATTCAATCAGCGTTACCGTAAATATTCCGGAGGATACATCGGTGGATAAAGTCGCCGAAATTTACCGAACCGGCTGGGAATCCGGGTGTAAGGGGGTAACGGTTTACCGCGAGGGATCCCGCTCAGGTGTGCTGGTTTCGGACGATAAGGAAAACGGTCAGGAGAAGGTGGTCATTGGCGAAACAAAGGCACCCGAGCGTCCGAATTCATTGAGCGCCGAAGTAGTGCGTTTCAATAACAACTCCGAAAAGTGGATTGCGGTGGTTGGATTATTGAACGACCGGCCTTATGAAGTTTTTACCGGTCGGGCCGAAGATTCATTCCATCTTCCGGATTCTGTTGATAAAGGTTTTGTGATTAAAAGTGAAGATTCCGAAACCGGTAAAGGCCGATACGATTTCCGTTATCAGGATAAAGACGGTTACTTTGTCACCATCGAAGGATTGTCACGGTCGTTTGATCCTGAATTCTGGAACTATGCAAAGTTGATCAGCGGTGTATTGCGACACGGAATGCCGTTGATCGATGTCGTGCATATGGTTGATAATCTCCATTTGAATGATGATTCTCTGAATACATGGAAGAACGGTGTAATCCGGGCGCTGAAGCGGTTTATTCCGCACGGCACCAAAGTAGAAGGAAGTACCTGCACCCAGTGTGGAGACGAAGCACTGGTATATGAAGAAGGCTGCCTGATCTGCAAAAGTTGCGGAAGTAGCAAATGCTCCTAACGTCTTCGGATTATTGAGATTGAAGCAGACAACGAATGCCGGATAGGTATTCGCAAGAAGTAAATGTGATGCACTGGAAAAAGCTGAGTAAATCTGAAATTAAAGACCGCGTATTCGGAGCGTTAAGCGGGAATGTGGATTTTTACAACCAGACCAAGCTCGGCGTTCCGGGGTCGCACCTCGACGATAAAGTTTTTTATCAGGATGCCCCGTTTCTTGACAACGCACCATTTCTTACAACTTTAATTCGCAATCCGAACCACATTGGATGCCATACCCTCGGGCAGTCGGAATCCTTTTTTAAAGGGACGCAGAAGATAGAGCTGGAACTGATAGCGCTGTGTGCTGAAGATATTTTTGAAGGTGAGGCCGGTGCCTTTGATGGATACGTTGCCTCGGGCGGAACAGAAGCCAATTTACAAGCCATCTGGATTTACCGCAACTACTTCAGAGATGAGCTCGGCGCCGGACCGGAAGAAATTTGTATTCTGACTTCTGAGGATGCACATTATTCGATGAGCAAAGCGGCCGATGTTTTATCGGTGCCGATTGCTTCGGTTCCGGTAGATTCAGAAACCCGTGCGATATCCCAGTCTGCCTTGCACGATGTTGTCGCTGCCAATAAGCAGAGCGGGGCGAAATATTTCATCGTGGTGGTCAATATGATGACTACCATGTTTGGTTCGGTAGACGATGTGGACGAGTATGTTAAAGTTCTGGATGCGGCAGAAGTCGAATATAAAATTCATGTAGATGGAGCATACGGTGGGTTTATTTATCCTTTTACCAATCCGGATCACAACCTGAACTTCAAAAATCCACTCATCAATTCGGTTACGCTGGATGCACACAAAATGGTGCAGGCACCTTACGGAACCGGAATTTTTATGATCCGAAAGGGGTGGATGAAATTTGCCAACACCAAATCGGCGAGCTATGTAGAAGGTGAGGATTATACGCTGATCGGAAGCCGTTCAGGAGCCAATGCTGTCGCCGTGTGGATGATCCTGATGACCTACGGCCGGTTTGGTTGGGAAGAGAAAATGAGCATTTTGATGAAGCGTACCGACTGGTTTGCAAATCGGTTAAAAGAACAGAATATAAGCTTTTACAGAAATCCTCACTCAAATATTGTCACCGTTCGCGCTGCCCATGTAAACAAAACCATCGCCGAACAATTTGGACTCGTTCCTGACAATCATCACCATCCATTGTGGTATAAAGTTGTGGTGATGGAACATGTTACAATCGAAAAACTTTTACCGCTGGTTGAAGCGATGAAAAATGTTCAACACGATGAGTCATAATTTGATTCAATCCAGGTTAGCACAATCTCTGTTGCGCCGGCATTTCGGCTGACATACGTGCACGCCGCTTCTGAAGCCTGGTTCAGAACCTGCGGATTGGAGTACCATTCTGAAAAAACCTTTTCCAACTCTGTTCCGGACCGAATGGATTTTGCTCCGCCGACTACCATCAAACCCGTTGCTTCTGCGAATTTTTCATGGCGTGGGCCGAAAATCACCGGAGCGCCCCAGGCCGCTGCTTCGAGAATGTTGTGAATGCTCTTTCCAAAACCGCCTCCTACATAAGCGAAATCAGCATATTGATATATCCGGGATAACAGTCGGTTGTTATCAATCAGCATTACTTCCGGCGAGACATCCGCAGATTCACCCACCTTCGAAAACCGAACCGATGGCTTGATAATTTGCTGTTCCATCTGGTGCAAATGCGTTTCCGAAATCTCATGCGGTGCAATAATCCACTTCATCTCATACGCGGGATTATTGATCAGCGGAAGAAGAAATTTTTCATCTGCCGGCCAGGTGCTTCCGGCAACAACCGTGAAATGGTCGTTGCAAAAAGCTTTTATTTGATCAATGGTCTCCGCCAGATCGACGAGTTTTTTGACCCTGTCAAAACGCGTGTCTCCGCTTTTGGTGACATGGGAATAACCTGCTTTTCTGAGCAATTGAACCGATTGCTTATCCTGCACAAAAAAATGATCGAAACAGTTCAACATGCGACGTCCGATCTGATTAA
>CALDPJ010000125.1 GCA_937911795.1 uncultured Flavobacteriales bacterium
GAGCCACTATTTAAAGGGAGTGCTGGGTATCGGCTTTTATAAATTTTAATGGTTAAGTCTTTCCCACTCAGATCTACCAACCCATCTACCAACCCATCTACCAACCCATCCACCAACCCATCTACCAACGGCACTTGCGATTGAACCGCATAAACCGGAAACGTTATTTTGACGCGCTCAGTGTTCTAATTCCAATTTCGAATACGTATTGTTCTGAAATATTCGTAAATTTGGATATGGAAAGGTTGACCATAGATGTGCCAGAAACAAAAAGCTCGCTGGTAAAACAGATACTTAAAGAACTTGGTGTTGTAATACAGCCAAAAGAAGAAGTTACCGCATCAGGCTTGAAAAAAATGTTAGCAGATGTCTCTGTTTGGTCTGATGATGATCTTAAAGTTTTTGAAGAAAGTAAAAAAGCTTTTGAAAACTTAAAGCCTCAGCAATGGTAGCAGATACCGGAATATTCATCGAACACCTTCGTGCAAAAGATAAACTATCAACTACTCTTTATAAGATGGCAGAAAGCACCGACATTTATGTTACTGCCGTAACAGTTTACGAGCTTTATATGGGAGCGACTAGTAAAGAGAAAGAAAACGATGTTAAAAATATAATTGAAAATATTACAGTACTTCCCTTTACGGAAGGCGTAGCTCAGAAAGCCGCCGAATTATATCACAGGCTGAGATCAAGCAATCAAATGATCGAGTTCAGAGATATATTTATAGCGGCAACCTGTATCGTCCACGAACTACCCATCGTTACTCTCAACAAAAAGCATTTTAAGCGTATTGAGGGACTAAATATTCAATTTTAATTTAAAGCAACTCCATCGTTTAGTTAGTGGCAAGCTACGCTTTTGTAATACGCTCAACATCTGCAACTACATCGTCTATTGTATATTGAAAAAAGGGCACGTCGAAACTTGCGAGAACTTCGGGGAACTCCCATTTTTTCATACCGCACATTTCCGCGGCTTGCCCTAAAGTGAGTCGGCCCGATTCGTACATCTTCGCTGCAATAAACCGGATGGTCTGATCTTTCTCTTTTTGAAGATCCTCAGGCACCTTGAGTGTTATTGTAGTCATGATATAAATATACGCAAATTTGATAACATGAAGAAGCGAAGAAGCTTAAAGCCAATACTCTACCCCGTAACCACTAAAAACAAATAAACCAGCGGAGCGGCAATCAGCAAGCCATCGAAGCGGTCGAGAAAGCCGCCGTGGCCGGGAAGGATAGTTCCTGAATCTTTAATATCATAACTGCGCTTCAGCATCGATTCGGTTAAATCGCCATAGGTGCCGAAGGCTACAATAATCAGGGATGAAATAAGCCAGCGCCAGGTTTCTACTTCGGGAAACGAACCCGACAGAATAAATGCGGCTACACCACTGATCACTAAACCGCCAATGGTTCCTTCCCAGGTTTTCTTGGGCGAGTGCCGTTCGAAAAGCTTGGTTTTTCCGAAGGTGCGGCCGGCCAGGTATGCGCCTGTATCGCTTGCCCAGAGCATGATCAGGAAGCCCATCGGGTATTGATACTGATATGCGCTGCCGTTCAGGTAGGCCAGCTCATAAAAGAAAATAAAGGGCACCACGGCAAACAGCACGCCCAGGAAAGTGAAGGCAATATTACTGAAGGGTTTTTCTTCTTTACGGAACAGCTCCAGCCAGAAAATCAGGGTCATCAGCGGAATGCAGTAGAGCAGGGTAGCATGGTCGGCACCCACCAGGCGCGGCAGCATAAAGGCAAGAAATAAACCACCACCCAATGCAAGTCCTCCCAACAAATTGGGCTTTACTCCCTCCGTTCCAACGATCCGGTAAAATTCATGAAGGCTTAATAAACTGATAAGAAGAAACAAAATGGCGAAGGTCCATGCACTGGCCAGAACCGCTGCCAGCAAAACCACCACAAATAAAACACCGGTTATCGCTCGTGTCTTCATTCTTCGGGCAGCTCATCGATATTGCCCATTTCCTCGATCACCTGAAGCGCATCTGCTTCCCGGTCCTGATGGGTATACAATTCAATCTGTCCGAAGCGGTACGAGGAATCCTGTTTATTCATCACCACCGCATCAATGTCGTGTTCTGCCAATATTTGCCGAATCATTTCGATCCGGAAAAAATCAAGGAAATCGAAAACAAAATCCCGTATCCGCCCGAAGGATCTGTTGATCGAAAGAATAATAAAAAATAGCATTGTGATTGTCAGCTTGCATTGGTTCTATTGAAGCCGTTCAGTACTGGAAATTCTTTACTTTCGCCGTTGTTCCAAGGTCATAATTGTACCGGACCTTGTCTAAAATGACAGGATTTGAAACTCAGGCGCAGAAGAAAACTGGTTACTTATTTAAATGTCCTCGACCGGCCGATCCGCTTCGATCCGTTTGTTTTCAGCCGGATGTTTTTATTGTGGGCATTACTGGGATTGATAGGCGGAATAATAGCGGGACTTTACTGGATTTGCCTCGAATACCTGATGCACGGAATAGCTTTTTTCGATGGTTGGCAGGTAATTCCGGCTATGGCCATTTGTGGATTCCTGGCGGGATTGGTTATACATTTCTCCGGTGATCCGGGCGAGATGCAACTAATCGTCAACAACATTCGCTTCAACAAGGGTAAGCTCGATCCGAAGAACAACCCTTCAATGATTTTGTCTTCGCTACTGTGTGTGGCCTCGGGCGGAAGCCTTGGACCCGAAGCCCCGTTGGTACAAGTTACCGGCTCGACCGGAAGCTGGCTCGGAAAGATCTTCCGACTAAAAGGTGAAGAGCTTCGTTCGCTGAGTATCGCCGGAATGGCATCTGGTTTTACGGCTTTGTTCGGCGCACCACTGGGCGGAAGTTTGTTTGCGCTGGAGATTCTGCACCACAAACACGCAGTAGAATATTACAAAGCCATTATTCCGGCACTGGTTGCAAGTAGTTTTAGTTACGTGGTTTTTGCGTTGATCATTCACCTCGGTTTGGGTCCCATCTGGAATTTATCGCAGTACGAATATTCGGGAGTTTTTGATTTCGGATTTGCCATCGTAATAGCCATCGCCGCCACAGTTATCGCCTGGGGATTTATTTATTGCACGAAATTCTTCAAAGTTCTTTTCGAGAAAAAACCATTGCCCATTTATGTGAAAACTCTGATCGGTGGAATACTGCTGGGCACCATTGCGTATTTCTTCCCGTTGACCCGATACTTCGGACATCACGAAATCAACGACCTGCTGAGCAGCGATTTCACGTTGACCATGCTTATCCTGCTGCTCATTTTTAAAATAATCGCCATTGCTGTTACGGTCACCTCGGGTTGGCGCGGTGGATTCATCATTCCGTTGTTTTTTACCGGCGCAACGCTCGGATTGATCATTCATCACTATTTTCCCGACGTAAATCTCACCCTTACCATCATCAGTTGTATGGCGGCCATCAATTCCTGTGTCACCAGAACGCCGATGAGCACCACCATTCTATTGGCTACGCTCACTGGTTTTTCATACTTCGTTCCCATTCTCTTCGCCAGTTTGACGGGATATTTGCTTGCACCACGAATTCCGTTTATCCGGTCTCAGATGGAGAGTTGAAAATTTTTTCTTCTGAAAGCTGCGTTCAGCACCATTTCCCTGCCGATCATTGCCACCATTTCTCCGACAAATAAAAGTCATTTAAATTTTTAGTGGACATTATTGTCCTCTATTATTTTTTGATATATCTTTGTCGCCAAACAAGACAGTAATTGTTTTCAAAAGCATGTGAATACGGTATTCGGGCCACTATTTTTATAGCGGGACAATCTGATCTGGGTCGGAAAGTCAGCCTGAAAGAAATCGCAGAATCGACCGGTTCACCAGAAGCGTACACTTCAAAAATTCTTCAGCAGCTCATCCGCAACAACATCATCAACTCCGATAAAGGTCCGGGCGGTGGATTCTCCATGGATCAGCAACGGCTTAAATATGTGAAACTTGCGAACATCGTCTTTGCTATTGATGGCGACCGGATATACAACGGCTGCGCACTGGGTCTTAAAAAGTGCAACGATGCCATTCCCTGCCCGTTGCACGACCAGTTTAAAGTGATTCGTAAAGATTTGAAACAGATGCTGGAAACAACTGCCGTTCAATTTCTGTCCGAAGGATTTAAAGCAGGTGTTACCTATCTGAAGCGATAAAAAAATTTGAAATAATAAAAGACAAAAACATCCAATATTACTATGCTCACATCCATTTTCACCGAATCCGGAATCATCATCACCCTTGTACTGATAGCCATCCCGGTGGTGGCAGGTTCGCTGATTGTATTCGCTCAGGCAAAAGGAGCAATCCGAAACCACATCAAAAAAACCGAGTTGGAAAAACTGTACGAGCGCGTACGCAACCTGACCGAAGAGGAAAGGCTGTTGCTCGAACAGCGAAAGCGCGAACTGGAATACAATCTCTCGAACAATGAGCTTTCGGGAGATGTGCCACCCTCTGACAGCAAAGGTCTGATCGACAACATCAACACCGAGGCGGAACTGCGGTTTATCGAAAAAAAGAAAAAGAGCCTGCCCCGACCGAATGTTTCTCCTCAACTTTCGACGCTCATCCTTTGGTACCTGGGTTGTTCGGTTTTCTGGTTGCTTTTCGGAACCACCGTCGGAGAATACCTGGGGATCAAATTCGTAGCTCCGGATGTGGACAGTGTCAGTTGGCTGAGTTTTGGCCGGTTGCGCCCTGTGCACACCAACGCTGTTTTCTGGGGATGGTCATCATTGGCGATGCTGGGTCTTGCGTACTACGTGGTGCCACGTGTCAGTAACGTCACCCACATCAATCTGAAAATCGGCTATTGGTCGCTGATTCTGATCAACGCATCGGTGGTGATTGGAAGTCTTACGCTCATGGCTGGAATCAACAACGGTGGCGGCGAATACAGAGAGTACATCTGGCCGGTGATGGCACTTTTCGGAATCGGAGTAGCGATTTCACTGTACAGCTTCTTAAAGGTCATCGCCAAACGCGTCACCAAAGAAGTGTACGTCTCGAACTGGTACATTATTTCCTCAATGATGTTCCTGCTGGTGATTGCCGTCATTGCATACTGGCCCACGTGGCAAAATGGTCTAGGCGAAACGATCATCCAGGGATATTACATGCATCAAGGCGTTGGAATGTGGTTCATGTTGTTTTCGCTTGGGTTGATGTACTACTTTTTGCCGCAACAACTCAACAAACCGATTTATTCATACAGCCTCGGAATTCTCGCTTTCTGGGCGCAGATTCTCTTCTACACGCTCATCGGAACCCACCACTTTATCTTCAGCGCTATTCCCTGGTGGTTGCAAACGGTGGCCATTGTCGGAAGCGCGGGAATGATCATTCCGGTTGTGGCCGGAACCACCAATTTCCTGATGACCTTCAAAGGTTCGTGGAGCAAATTATCCGGCAGTTATACCCTGCCCTTTTACCTGATCGGAATCCTTTTTTACTTCACCGGATCGATGCAGGGAACCGCCGAAGCCTTTCGCTACACCAACCTCTTGTGGCACTTCACCGATTTCACCGTGGCACACTCTCACCTGACGATGTATGGAATCATCGCCTTTATGCTCTGGGGATTTATCTACACGCTGGTTCCAAGATTGACACGCATCGAACCGCCGCAAATCACCGTCGGAGCTCATTTCTGGCTGGCACTGATCGGATTGCTGTTCTACACCTTCCCACTGATGTACGGATCCACGCTCAAAGGCTTGATGTGGATGGACGGAAAACCCTTTATGGACAGCGTGGAACTGATGGCTCCATACTGGCTGTGGCGCGCTGTCGGCGGAACATTGATGTGGATTTCGCACATCCTGTTCGCCTACAACTTCTACTACATGGTTCGACGCAAGAAAAGCATTGTTGTACCCACTTCTCCGATAGAAATTCTAAAGGTGCGCGAAGAGATTGAAAAAGAAATTAAAAACCCTATACCTGTTCAACATGGAGTTCTTCAATAATCATAAAAACCTGTTCCTGTCGGCGCTCGGATTGTTCCTCGGGCTAACCCTGATCGTTGCCATTCTGCCGGCCATGGACAATCAGGAAAACAATGCTCCGCTGCCGGGCTCTGTTCCGCTGAGCGAAGATGCGATAGCCGGTAAAAACCTGTTCATTGCCAATGGCTGTGTGGCTTGTCACACCCAGCAGGTGCGCAATGTCGACATGGACAATATGTGGGGATCGCGACCCAGTGTAGCCGCCGATTATGCCGCTTCCACCCGAACCGATTTCTGGCGCAACACCGCAACCTTAATGGGTACCGAACGAACCGGTCCGGATTTGACCGACGTAGGAAACCGCCAACCCAGTCTCGCGTGGAACCTCCTTCACCTCTACCAGCCCCGTGCAGTGGTAGAAAAATCGATTATGCCGGCGTATCCGTGGTTGTTCGAAACCAAAGAAGAACTGGCGGAGGACGATGTTGAAGTGATCGTTCCGGATGCACACCGAAAAGGGGTCGATGGGAAAATTGTGGCTACCAAAGAAGCGCTGCAACTGGTTGCCTACCTGCAAAGTCTGAAACAGACTCCACTACCCGACGGCACACCAGATCCGGAATTCCTTTATAAGCGCAAAATGAAACCGGAGATGGTTGCCGGCATAAACCTCGACGAACCAGACGGAGAACTATTGTACAGCAAATTTTGCCAAAGCTGTCACCAGGCCAACGGAGAAGGTTTAAAAGGCGCCTTCCCACCACTGAAAGGAAGTGAAATTGTGCTGGGTGATGACCTCGAACTGTTCGTGAACATCATCATGCTCGGCTACGACGCACGACCCGAATATGCAATGATGAACGCGGTGGGTACGGTCAATGAATTAACTCCCGAAGAAGTTACGGCCATCATCAACCACGAGAAAACCAGTTGGGGAAATGACGCTGAAAAAGTGAGTTCGGAGGAAGTAAAACAAATAATGGACTTCATTAAAATAACCGCTCAGGAATAACATCATGAAACTCAGATATCTGATCACTACAGCCGCTTTGATGCTGGTACAGGTTGCAATGGCCTGCCCGGTTTGCGAAAAACAACAACCCGCCATAACGCGCGGCATTACCCACGGCGCCGGGCCTTCGGGCAACTGGGACTGGGCAATTGTGGGCATCATTTCGGTGCTCGTACTGCTGACTCTTTTTTACTCGGCCAAATACCTGATTCGCCCGGGCGAGAAGGATGAAAATCATATTAAACAAGCTTTTTTAAAATAATTGATCCATGAGCGAAGAAAAAAGCAAAGTCACCATTTTCATTGACGACGAACGGCAGCCGATTGCCGAACTCAGCACACCGGTTCAGTTTGAGCTCGACACGAGAAAGCTCACCGATGGCGAACACACACTGCGAGTGGTGAGCAAATCACCCACCGGGCGGGAAGGATTGAAGAAGATAAAATTCATGGTTCGCAACGGACCCGCTATTGCCATTGAAGGACTTGCGGACAACGGCGTTGTTGATGGTGTGATTCCGCTGATGATCAATGCTTACGACAAGGGAAACCAGAAAAAGTTTCTGATTGAAGGAAGCGAATCGCCGCACAGTGTGCCGAGTTGGCTGTGGATTATACTCGTGGCTTTTCTTGGATGGGCAGCGTATTATACGATTACATATTTTAATATCTAGTTGGAATGACAGACCAGGCAGCGTCCACTTGTGCCTGAATGTACCGACTTCTGGCGAAAACATACCTAAAAATTTCTCCACGCACCTTACTGTCACTCTGAGCCAAAGCGAAGAGTCTATTGATAGGTGTTGCCGCGAGCCTGAGCTTCGTGTCACCATTTCGGACTTAGACTCTTCACTGCGTTCAGAGTGACATAAAGCTTCGAATGGAGTGAGCGATTAACGCAACGTCTAAAACCTATACTCCACTCCCACATAAGCCTGCGGCAAAAAAGAAGTCAAAATCAGAAAGAAACCATCGGTTGAACCGAAACCTGCTCCCGCACGGAAAACCAGGTGATGTAGTGGATTGTATCGCAGTCCGAGCGATGCTGTATTTTCAACGATGAAATCTTTGCGTTCTGTGGTCAACCCGGTGCCCAACTGGTACGTTTCGTATGAGACCTGGTAAAATGCAAACCGGAGTTGTGCAAAAGGAACCAGTTTGTGTTCGTGATGGATCAGGGAGTACCGCCAGTTGCCATACAAACCCCATGTGTGCGGTTGATATGGTGTTCCGGTATGTTCTCTACCCAGAAAAACATAAGTAAACTGAGCACCCGCACCAACCTGATGACGGTTCAACCCGACATTGAATCCTACCGCATGATGAATAAAATCGTCGCTGTAGATGAAATCGTATTCCAAACCTATCACCGGAGCAGAAGTAACTTGAAATGTGTCTTGCGCTTTTATGGGAATAGCGAGTAGACAGAAAGAGAATAAAATCCAACGGGAAAGGGAATGAAGCATGTGGGCTTTGGGTTTAATCATTCATTACTTGCCTTTCTAAAATTTCGAACCGGAAACGAAAATTTCCTGGATCGCCTTTAGAGCTTCTTCAGCCGCTTCAATTGAACCTCGCTAGAATTCAGTTGAGTGTGAAGACGGATCAGGTCAAGATTATTTTGATTACTCATTTTCTTAACTGCCACAGTTTAATTCATTCCGAACATGAACTTCAAATTCAGTTTTTTTTCCCTACACATATTACGCTCAATCCGACTTTTCGAAACAGGACGCGGTCCAATATCTTAGATATTGGAACAACGTAATTGAAAAGCTGCATTTGCCCTTTAGGAATGATTTTATTTTTTTGCAGCTTACCGGACACAAACCATCCAGGGATACCGAGAGAGTTAAAATAGCTTTCGTGAATCAATTCAAAATTGTTAGCCACAAATATTTTCGCAAGGGACTTTTTTGTGTACCGCCGATAATGTTCGAGTTCTTTGTCAAACTGGTTGTACAGCATTTGGTACGCCGGCACGAGAATGATCAGGTGGCCTCCTTTTCGCAACAGTTTTTTGCAATTGGCAAGGGCCCGGTGATCGTCTTTAATATGTTCAACGACGTTGAGCGCGAAAACCGAGTCATAGCTTTCCAGTTGATCATTGTAGCGTTCTTCAAAATCTTCAGTGGAAATATCCATCTGAATGATCTTTTTATTGTCCGCAAGTTCAGGAAACTTTTGAACCAGTTGGTCACAATAATTCTGGCGAATTTCAGACAACGTAATCGATTGACCTGAGTTAACAAAATACTCTGAAATATTCCCGATGCCGCTTCCAATTTCCAGTATTTCACCTTTGCAATGTGGCAGAATGGTTTCGTACATCCACTTGTTAAAATGGTCGGCTTCTGCCACCGCAAACAGTGTAGCTTCTCCTTCTACATCGGATTCTTTGAATTCAAATTCTTTCAATCTTTATTTGCTTTTGAATAATCCATACTTCAATATACAATACATGGCTCTGAAGCCGTCCTTCCAACCGATCTTTTTGCCTTCTTCGTAGGTCCGTCCATAATATGAAATACCCACTTCATAAATCCTGATTCCTTTAATGCGTGAAATTTTTGCAGTCACTTCCGGTTCAAATCCAAACCGTTTCTCCTGAAGTTGTAGTGGTTGAATGACTCTGGTTCTAAATAATTTGTAACATGTTTCCATGTCGCTCAGATTCAGGTTCGTGAAAACATTGGAAAGTAACGTTAAAAATTGGTTCCCAAGGGTATGCCAGAAAAACAGAATACGGTGAGGTCTCCCTCCTGAGAACCGACTTCCATAAACTACATCCGCGAAACCGTCCAATATTGGTTGAAGCAATAAGTTATATTCCTGCGGATCATACTCCAGATCTGCATCCTGAATGACGATGAAGTCACCAGTAGCCTTAGAGATTCCCGTATGCAACGCCGCTCCCTTGCCCATGTTCACTGCATGTTCAAAGAACAGGATACCTGCTTCCGGATGGTTGATTGCATACTCTCGAACAACACTTGCTGTTTCATCGGAAGAGTAATCGTTAATGATAATAATCTCTTTTTCAATATTATTCGTTAACTGAACACTACGCACACGATCGAGTATTAAGTGGATGGTCGCTGCTTCGTTGTACGCAGGAATGACAATAGATAATTTCATTTTTCAGAATTGACGAGCAAAGAAATTTGCTTTTGGAGTTAACAGCCGTCTAAATTATTACTTTTTACATACCATAAGAGTTTTAATGTTTAGTGTCCAACT